>JANPKC010000302.1:0-20992 GCA_031425855.1 Actinomycetes bacterium
GTGATGTAGTCGACGCCGCCGATGTCGAGCCCGCGGGCGCGGTCGCGGAACTCCGCCCGCGCGGTCAGGAAGATGATCGGGATCTCGGCTGTGCGCTCGTCCTCGAGCAGCGCCTCCGCGACGCCCCAGCCGTCGAGCCCGGGCATCATCACGTCGAGCAGGATCACGTCCGGGCCACCGGTGCGGGCGGCCTCGAGCCCCGAGGGCCCGTCGCCGGCCTCGAGCACGGGCATTCCCTCCGCCTCGAGGTTGACGCGGCAGAGCAGCCGGATCGGCGCCTCGTCGTCGATCACGAGAACAGTGGTCATCCGCTCGACCCTGTACCCATCGGTGTCATGTCTCACTCTCCGCCACGCGTAGCTCGAGCACGAACGTGGATCCCCTGCCTTCGCTCGAGTCGACCCGGATCCTGCCGCCCATCGCCGTGACGAGACCCTCGGCGAGGAAGAGGCCGAGCCCCGCGGCGCCGCCTCCGACGGCGCCCGACGACGCCGCCTCGCCGCGGTAGAACTTGCGGAAGATCCGCTCCTGCTCGGCGTGCGGGATGCCGACGCCCTCGTCCTCGACGCTCACCTCGACCGCGTCCTCGCGCCTGCGGGCTGCGACGGTCACGGTCCCGCCCGCGGGGGAGTAGCGCACCGCGTTGTCGAGCAGGTGCGCCAGCACCTGGCCGAGCTTGTCGCGGTCGGCCTCCGCGGCCAGCGGCTCGTCGGCGAGCTCGACGACGAAGCGGTGCCCGTTCTGCCCGTCGGCCCCTTCCGCGGAGCGGACCGCCTCGCTGACGACGGCGCCGACGTCGGTCTCCGCGATCTGCACGGCGATGTGGCCGGTGTCGAGCTGCGCCACCGAGAGGAGCCGGTCGACGATCGCGGTCAGGCGCTCCGACTCGGAGGCGATGTAGCGGAGGAACGTCGCCCGCTCCTCCTCGCCGAAGAGCACGTCCTGGCGCAAGAGCGTCTCGGCGAACCCGTAGATCGACGTCAGCGGGGTGCGCAGCTCGTGCGACACCGTCGAGACGAAGTCGGACTTCATCTGCTCGACGCTCCGCTCGGCGGAGATGTCGCGGAACGCGTAGATGCGCCCGGCGACGGCGCCCGCCGGATCCGTCATCACGGCCTCGCTCAGCGAGAGCCACACCTCCTCGCCTCGGCGCCTGATCGGCAACAGCCTGCTGCCACCGGGGGAGCCGGCTGCGGCGTCGAGCGAGCGGCCGAGCGCCTCGGTCGGTGTCTGGCCGAGCGCGTCCGCCTGCGCGACGCCGGTGACCCGTTCGGCGGCGGGGTTCCAGAGCACGACCTTGCCGTCGCGGTCGACGGCGACGATTCCGTCCGCGACGTTGGCGAGGATCGCCTCGCCGCGCTGCTGCTCGTGGCTGACGGCCTGGTAGAGCTCCGCGTTCGCGCGCGCCGCAGCGGCGGTCGCTGCGAGCGCATGCAGCGCCTCGGCCTCCTCCTCCCGCCACTCGCGCGGCCGGGCCGAGTAGACCGCGAGGATGCCGTGGGCGGACTCGTCCGGCCCGATCATCGGCACGCCGAGGTAGCCGCCGTATCCGGCCGCGAGCATCGCGTCCGCCTCTCCCACTCTCGCGTCGCCGCCGACGTCGGCGATCGCCCGTGTCGCACGCGTCTGGACGATGTCCCCCACGAGCCACGCCGTCGAGGGCGCGCGGGTACCCAGGGCGTCGGCCTCGCCGGCGCCGACGGCCGCGCGCACCACGACCTCGTCGCCCTCCAGGACGCGCGCCGACGCACCGTCGGCGCCGAGCAGTTGAACCGCGTAGCCGGCGGCCTGGTCGAGCACGTTGTCCGGGTCGAGCTCGCCGGCGAGGTCGCGGCCCGCCCGCGCCAGCCGCTGGGCCAGGTGCCGCGACCGGCGCTCGCGCTCGTAGAGATCGCTTCGCTCGAGCGCGCCGCGCGAGGCGGCGGCCACCTGCGCCGCGAGCCTCAGCTGGTCGTCGCCGAACGCGCGCTCCCCCTCGAAGAAGACCAGCACGATTCCCGCGCCCTCCCCGCCCGGCTGCTGCAGCGGAACGGCCAGAAGCGAGCCGCGACCGGCCGCGGCCGCCGCCTTCCCGAGGCCGTCGCCGAAGCGGTCGTCGTCGAGCAGCCGGCGGGATGCGAGCACCTTGCCGCTACGGGCGCAGGCCGCGAGCGCCGAGCCCGTCTCGCGGAGATGCGCGGCGAGGCCCTCGGCGAGTTCGTGCGACCCGGCGAGCTCGAGGTCCGACCCGGTCGAACGGAGCACTGCGGCCGAGTCGCCGCCGAGAGCCTCCGCCGCGGCCTGCGCGACGGCGTCCAGCGTCTCCCGCTCGGAGAGCGGCTCGCTGAGCACGGCTGCGATCCGGTAGAAGCCGCGCTCGACCCGCGTCTGGCGCGTGCTCTGCTCGTACGCCTCGGCGTTCCGGAGCGCGATCGACGCCAGGCTTGCGAACGCCTCGATCAGGCGGAGGTCGGACTCCTCGAACCGTCCCGGCTCGCGCGAGCAGACGCCGAGCACGCCGCGAATCTCGCCGAACGACGAGATCGGCGCGTCCATCACCTCGGCGAACTCTGCGTAGTTGCGGGTCGGCGAGGGCTGCTCCGTCTCGGCGAAGTCGCGCCGCAGCACCGGCTTGCCGGTCGCGATCGCGTCGCCGATCGTGCCCGCGACCGGGATCGTGCGGCCGATCTCCGTCTCGGGCAGGCCGAGCACGGCGCGGCAGACGAGCTCGGAGCCGCCCGGGAGCAGCGTCCAGCAGTCCGCCGCGTCGGCGCTCACGAGCGCGCGAAGCTCCTCGACGAGCCGCTCGATCACCGTGTCGAAGCGCAGGTCGCTCGTCAACGCCTCCCCCGCCTTCAGCAGCGCCCGCTGCTCTGCCAGGCGCCGGTCGCGGTCGCGGAGCAGGCGCGACGTATCGAGTGCCACTGCCGCCTCCCGGGCGACCGCTTCGGCCAGCGCGATCTCTGCCGGACGCCACTCGCCGGCGACCGGCCGGTGGAAGGCGAGCACGGCAAGGAGCCGATCCTGGGCGGTGATGGGCGTGGCGAGCACAGCGCGCACTCCGCGCTCGGTCAGCTCGCGCACGTCCCCGAGCGTGACGTCGGAGAGCTCGGGAGCGTCGAGGACGTCGGCAACGGCGACTGTGCGGCCGGTCCGGGCGGCGAGATTGACGACGGGCAGCCGCGCCGCGCTGTCGAGCGGCGCGATGCCGTCGGCGTCCCACTCGGCGATGACGGACGTCGCGCCTCCTGCCTCGCCGAGCCGGACGAAGCACCTGATCGCACCGAGGGCACGGCCGACCTCCTCGAGCACCGCGGGCAGCACGTCGTCGATGTTGCGGCTCGCGCGAAGCCGGAGCGAGATCTGCGAGATCATCCGTTCGCGCTCGAGCGCCTCGCCGAGAGCGACGGTCGCGCGCGACCGCTCCAGGGCGAGACCAGCCTCGCCCGCGAACACCTGCATCCGGGCGAGCTCGTCCGGTGAGAACACGCGCGGAGCGCGGACTGCGCCGAAGACGACGCCGATCACCTCGTCGCCGGCGCGCACGGGGACGAAGACACAGCTCTTCACCTTCGCGATCGCATTCAGGCGCTGGTTCACGACCGCCGAGCGCTCGGCGTCGTAGACCGTGAACGCCGTGCCCTCGCGCGCCGCGGCGTTGATCCCGGACGGCTCACGGTCGAGCGCGACCCGCTGACCGACGAGCGCCTTGTTGTCCTTTCCACCCTCGCGGGCTGCGACGAGCACCGCGCCCCGTCCCTCGTCCTCGATCAGCGCCAGGTTCGCCATGTCCAGCTCGAAGACGGCGGCCATCTCGTCGAGCAGCAGCGTCGCGACGTCCGCGGGCTCGGACGGGTCGAGGAGGCGCTGCGAGAGGCGGGCGATGCCGGTCCGCTCTCCTCCCCGCGGCGCCGGGTGCGGGGAGTCGCGGATCCTTCGGGCGATGGCGAGCGGAGCCGCGCCGAGCAGGATCGCCGGGAACGCGAGCAGCGCGTGCCCCGCGAGCGGCTCCCGCTCGACCAGGACGACGACGCCGAGGATCGCGGCGGCGAGACCGAGGCAGGGGAAGACGAGGGCGGATACGAAGGCGGCGGTGCCGATTCGCTCACGCGCTCGCCGGGCCGCCGGTGCGATCGCCACGCCCACGGCCAGGTACAGCGCCGCGAGGATGAGCAACGGCACCGCATTGAACAGCACCGCCTGAGTCTCTGCGTTCACTGGGCGTCCACGATGATAGAGACGCCGATGCCGCTTTGAAAGATGGGCCGACCGGCCTATTGGCACTCACTCGATCGAGGAATAGCGTGGCTGCACTGGGCGATGCGACCTGCGTGCGCGCGGGGAGCATTGGAAACGGCCCTGTCGCGACGACCCCCCCGAAGCGGCAGGGCTGTTTTCCCTGCGCAAGCTACGATCGACCCGTGGTCGAACGCGTCCTGCTCGCCTCCCCCCGCGGCTACTGCGCCGGGGTCGAGCGCGCCGTCGAGACCGTCGAGCTGGCGCTCGAGCACTACGGCCCGCCGGTCTACGTGCGCAAGCAGATCGTCCACAACATCCACGTCGTGCGCGATCTCGAGGCGCGCGGCGCGATCTTCGTCGACTCCGAGGAGGAGGCGCCCGAGGGAGCGACGATCGTCTACTCCGCGCACGGCGTCGCGCCGTCGGTGAACGCGGCCTCGGCCGGGCTCGGCCACAACGTGATCGACGCGACCTGCCCGCTCGTGACCAAGGTGCACGTGCAGGCGCGCCGTTACGCGGCGGACGGCTACACCGTCGTCCTGATCGGCCACGCCGGCCACGAGGAGGTCGTCGGGACGATGGGCGAGGCGCCCGAGGCGACGGTGCTCGTCCAGGACGTCGCCGAGGCGGAGGCGCTCGACCTCCCTGCCGACACCCGTCTCGCCTACATCACCCAGACGACGCTCTCCGTCGACGAGACGTCCGAGATCATCGGGGTGCTCCGGCGGCGCTTCCCCGCGATCCACGCGCCCAAGAAGGAGGACATCTGCTACGCGACCTCCAACCGGCAATGGGCCGTCAAGGAGATGCTGACGGAGGTCGACCTGCTGCTCGTGATCGGCTCGCGCAACTCCTCGAACTCAAACCGGCTCGTCGACGTCGCCCGTGCGGGCGGCGTTGCGTCCTACCTCATCGACGACGAGACGGAGATCGACCCGGGCTGGCTCGAGGGCGTACGCACGGTCGGCGTCACCTCGGGCGCATCAGCCCCGGAGAAGCTCGTCAACCGCGTCTGCGACTGGTTCCGGGCGCGCGGCGTTCAGCGGATCGAGCCGTTCCGGATGGTCGACGAGGACGTCACCTTCCGGCTGCCCGTCGAGCTGCGCCGCGAGCTCGCGCTCGCCGAGTCGCAGTCTTAGGTCCGGCGACGAACTCCGCCAGCCGGCGCGCCTCCGCCTCGTCCACGGAGACGGCCGCCTCGGCGACACCGCTCTCGTCCCAGACGCTGAAGCGGACGTGGCCCTCCTCGGTGTAGCGCGAGACGCGGAGCGCCTTCCCCGACTCTGAGCCGGTGCCGCCGAAGAACTCGACGAGCTTGGCGCGCTGCGGTGCGGCGCACCAGGGGCAGTAGCGAAACGCCTCTCCGATCGACCCGCCGCACTGCCTGCACGCGTGCATCGCGCCTCCTCGTCGGGAGCGTACTACCCGCGCCGAGCGCGAGCCAATCGCCGGAATCGGACGTGTGCTGATGGGACGTGTGGGGTCCTGGCCCCGACACGTCCGGTTCAGACTTTGGCGATTCGGGGCGACTCGACGCCGTCGGTGTCGAGGGAGACGGCGAGCACCTCGGCCTTGATCCAGTCGGCGTGGCGCTCGACGAGGTCGGCGTCGGCGGCGGGGAGCGTGACGGCGATCCGGTCGGTCAGCTCGAGGCCCTGCTCCCTGCGCATCGAGTTGAGCGTGTGGATCAGGTCGTAGACGCGGCCCTCTAGCTCGAGCTCGGCGTCGACCGTCGTGTCGAGCGCAACCGTGACGCCCTCGTCGGAGGCGACCGCCCAGCCCGTCTTGCCCGAGCGCTCGACGAGCACCTCGTCGGCGCCGAGCTCGTGGCCGAGGACGCGGAAGCCACCGCCCTCGAGCTGCTCGAACTCGCCCGCGGCGAGGGCGGCGCGCACGGCGCCGAGCTCCTTGCCGAGTTTCGGGCCGAGCACGGGCAGGTGCGGCTTGACGTGCAGCTCGGTCGCCTCGACGGGGCCGAAATCGACCTCCTTCACGCGCAGCTCCTCGCGGAGCTCGTCCGCGTGGCTCTCGGCCAGCGGGGCGCCTTCGACGACGAGCCGGCGCAGCGGCTGGCGGAGCTTCAGCTGCGACGCGGCGCGCGCCTGGTGGCCGAGGCCGACGACGCGCCGCAGCTCGGCGACCTCGTCGAGCAGTGCGCGATCCGGGGCGATCGCGTCCGGCCACCCGGCGAGGTGCACCGACGCCGGCGGCTCGCCTGAGGCCCCGCGCACGAGGCTCTGCCAGAGGTGCTCGGCGAGGAACGGCATCACGGGGGCGATCGCGCGCGTCCCCTGCACGAGCGCGTGCCAGAGCGCCTGCAGCGCCGCGGCATCGCCGTCCCAGAAGCGGCGCCGCGAGCGGCGGATGTACCAGTTGGAGACGTCGTCGACGAACTCCTCGAACGCACGCGTGACGTTGACCGTGAGGAATGCCTCGTACCCCGCCGTCGCCTCCGCGACGAGCTGGCCGGTGCGCGCCGCGAGCCACCGGTCGAGCGGCCGGTCCACGGGGGGCGGCGCGCCGTACTCGGGTCGGAAGCCCTCGATCGTCGCGTAGTCGGCGAGGAAGCGCGCCGAGTTCCAGAGCGTCAGCAGCTTGCGCTTGATCTCGTGAGCGGGGCCGAAGCCGAAGAGGAGGTTGCGGTCGGGCGGCTGCGCGCAGAACTGCCAGCGCATCACGTCGGCACCCATGCGCTCGAAGGCCTCCTCGGCCTCGATCATGTTCCCCCAGGAGCCGTGCATCTCGCGGCCGGTCTCGTCGAGCATCTTCTCGTAGCCCAGCACCTTCCGGTACGGGGCGCGACCGGTCAGCACCACCGACATGAAGTGCTGCGAGTAGAACCAGAGCCGGATCTGCTCGCGCATCTCCGAGACCCAGTCGGCCGGGAACCACTCCTCCCAGTAGGCGTGGTCGGGAAGGTCGGCGGTGTCAGCCCCCTCGCCGCGCCGGTCGCGTAGCCCTCGGTGACGTGATCGGGGCTCTGCCAGCCGAGCGTCGAGAAGGGGACGATGCCGGCGTCGAGCCAGACGTCCCCGACCTCGGGGATCCGGCGCACCTCCTCGCCGCACTGCTCGCAGCGGATCGGCACGTCGTCGACCCAGGGCCGGCGCAGCTCCTCCAGCTGGTCGAGACCTCCCGTCGCCCGCGCCTCCAGCTCTACCTTCGACCCGATCACGTTCAGGTGCCCGCAGCCGCAGGGGTAGAAGGGCAGCGGCAGCCCGTAGTAGCGGCGGCGGGAGATGTTCCAGTCGCCCATGTTCACGAGCCAGTCGTCCATCCGCTTGCCCATGTACTCGGGCGTCCACTCGACCTCCGCGTTCGCGTCCCGCAGCGGCTGTCGCAGCTCGTCGACGGCGATGAACCAGTCGTCGGAGATACGGAAGATCAGCGGCGTGTGGCAGCGCCAGCACTCGGGGTAGCGGTGCTCGTGCAGCCCCGCTTCGACGAGGCGCCCGCGCTCCTCGAGGTAGCCGATGATCTGCTCGGCCGCCTCGACCGTCGAGAGGCCGTGGAGCCAGCCGTACTCGTCGTAGAAGCGGCCCGACTCGTCGACCGGCGTCAGCACCGGCAGGTCGTTCACGCGCGAGAGCTCGAAGTCCTCGGAGCCGCAGCCCGGCGCGATGTGGACGATGCCGGTGCCGTCGTCGAGCGTGACGTCCTCCCACGCGATCACACGGTGCTCGACGGCCGCGCCGGGCGCGAGCTCGTCGAAGGGGCCCTCGTAGCGGAGCCCGACGAGGTCGGAGCCGCGCCGCCGCTCGCCGAACGTCGCGTCGGGGTAGCGCTCGACCGCGACCCAGTCGCCGTTCTCGCGCCGGCCGTACTCGGCGTCGGGCTTGACCGCTGCGGCGACGTTCGCGGGCAGCGTCCACGGCGTCGTCGTCCAGATCACGAGCGCCTCGCCGGAGTGGTCTAGCAGCGGGAAGCGGACGAAGAGGGACGGGTCGGCCCGGTCGACGTAGCTGCCGACGAGCTCGTGCGCCGAGATCGAGGTGCCGCACCGCGGGCACCACTCCGTCGAGCGGTGGCCGAGGTAGAGCCAGCCCTGCTCGTGGACGTGGCGGAGGAACCGCCAGATGTACTCGATGTTCGTGTCGCTGAAGGTGAAGTAGTCGGCGCCCCAGTTCATCCACTGGCCGAGCCGGATCGAGCCGCGGGTGATGTCGGCGGACGACTGGACGACGACCTCGCGGCAGCGCCGCGCGAACTCCGCGAGGCCGAACTCCTCGATCTCCCGCTTCGAGTTGAGCCCGAGCTGGCGCTCGACTCCGACCTCGATCCAGAGGCCCTGGCAGTCGAAGCCGTTCTGGTAGCGCTGCTCGAAGCCGCGCAAAGCCTTGTAGCGCTGGAAGACGTCCTTCAGCGTGCGGCCCCAGGCCGTGTGGATCGCGAGCTTCTTGTTGGCGGTCACCGGCCCGTCGACGAAACTCCATTTCGGACCGCCGCGGTTCTGCTCCTGCAGCCGCTCGAACGTCCGCTCGCGCTCCCAGAGCTCGAGGATCTCGAGCTCGAGCGCGGGATGGTCGGGCTTGTCCGGAAGCGGCTTGAACATGCGCTTCGATTCTAGGGAACACTCCGTCCGCCCTCGTCGTTTTCATTCAGCGAGGCCGGGGAACCGGCCTTCTTACCCAGCGAAAGGAACGTCCGGATGGCAACAGCAGTGAAGGAAGACACGTTCGCCCAGGAAGTGCTCGAGAGCGACAAGCCCGTGATCGTGGACTTCTGGGCCGAGTGGTGCGGGCCGTGCCACGCGGTCGCGCCGGTGCTCGACAAGATCGTCGCCGAGCGCGACGGCGAGGTGAAGCTCGTCAAGGTCAACATCGACGAGGAGCGCGGCCTGGCCGAGCGGTACGGGATCGCTTCGATCCCGACGATGATCCTCTTCAAGGACGGCGAGCCGTCGCAGGTGGCCGTTGGTGCGCAGCCGAAGGGCGCGCTCGAGCGCAGCCTCGGCCTGGCGACCGAGTAGCTAGTCCTCCCGGGATTCTTCTTCCGGGGGGGGACCCGGCGCGGTGGCGCGACTCGCCGGTACCTCGACCAGGTTCAGCACCCGCATGCCGTAGTTGAAGACGATCGTGCCGCCGAGCCAGCCCCCGACCGTGAGCATGAGGAAGCCCACGAGCGTGAGGATGAAGGCGCCGTCACCGACCGCGCCGTCGATCCCGTCGCTGTAGCCGGCCCCGATCGAGACGAGGAAGAAGGCGGTCGCGATCAGCATCGCGATCATGTGCGCCGTCGCGGTGCGCCAGAGCGGAGTCCCGCGGGAGATCTGCAGCCAGTCGGCGAACCCCGTGATCGCCGTAGGCCCGCTGAGGACCAGGCCCACTATCAGCGCGAGCGTCCAGCCCTTCGCCGCGTCGGGCTCGGCGATCCCGACCTTGCTCAGCACCGCCGCGACGGTCGCGAACGTGTACGTGCCGATCGTGGCGTCCGTCAGTGGCGGGTGCAGCGGGTGCCCTGGCGTGCCGCGGAGGAGGAAGTCGAGCTTCACCTGCGCCGTGCGTTTCCGCCCCGGCGCTGCCGCAAACGCCCGGGCTTACGACTCGTCGACGGTTTCGAGAAAGCCGAGGAAGGCTGCGTGCTTGGCCAGGAGCGCCTCGATCTCGCTCAGGCCGACCGCCGCCCAGTCCTCGACCCACGTCTCGGAGAGGTCGTCTTCGATGATATGGAGGCCGCGCTCGCTCATCTGAGCCTGATGATCGGCACCGACCCCCCGGGCTGCATGGGCCGAACGGCCTATCTTTCGGGACGGCCCGGCCCCACCTGATGCAGAGATTCCTGATCGTCAACCCGAGCTCCGGCACGGACACTCCGACCGCCGACGAGCTCAGAGACGCGGCGCAGGCCCGCGGCGTCGACGTGCGCTTCCTCGAGGACGGCGACGACCTGCAGGAGCTGGCGCGGGACGCAGGGGCCGACGTGCTCGGGATGGCCGGCGGCGACGGCTCCCTCGCGGCGGTCGCGGCGGTCGCGATCGAGCAGGACGTGCCGTTCGTCTGCATCCCCTTCGGGACGCGAAACCACTTCGCGCGCGACCTCGGGCTCGACCCATATGACCGGCGCGGCGCTCTGGCCGCCTTCGACGACGGCGTCGAGCGGCGCGTCGTCGGCGCCCGGGCGGGCCACCGGCTCTTCCTCAACAACGTCTCGCTCGGCATCTACGCCCGGCTCGTACATCGGCGCGAGCACCACCGCCGCCGCCGCGACGCGCTCGCGCGCTTGCGGGCGCTGGCGCTGACCGTGCGGGACCGGCGCCGCCGCCAGCGCTTCACGATCGACGGCGACCACGTTCGAGCGCGGCTCGTCCTCGTCTCGAACAACGACTACACGCTCGACCTGCTCTCGCTCGGCGAGCGCGAGCGTCTCGACGAGGGGAAGCTCCACCTCTACGTCCCGCACGGCTTCCGCCGGATCACGTGGGAGGAGCGGTCGTGCACGGAGCTCGAGATCGGCGCGCCGCAGCCGCGGCTGCGGACGGCGATCGACGGTGAGCCCGTCGAGCTGGACACACCGGTGCGCTTCCGGATCGAGCCGCAGGGGCTACGCGTGCTCGTGCCGCGCGCGCCAGAGCCGGAGTAGCTCCGGGAAGTGCGCGAACGCGAGCTCGTCGTCGCCCGGCAGCTCATCGGGCGCGAACCAGGCGAGCTCGACGACGTCGTCCGCCGCGCGCTCCGTCCCGCCGGCGACGCGGGCGTCCCAGGTGAGGCAGAGCACGGTGCGGCCCTGGTAGCCGGGCTCCATCCAGACGCCGACGAAGCCCTGCGGCTCGACGTCGAGCCCGGTCTCCTCGCGCAGCTCGCGGACGAGGCCGTCCAGCGGGTGCTCGTTCTCCTCGAGGAAGCCGCCGGGGAGGTCCCACATGCCCTTGCTCGGCTCGAACGCGCGCCGGCCGAGCAGGAGCCGCCCGTCCCGCTCGACGAGCGCCTGGACGGCCGGAGCCGGGTTGGCCCAGACGACGTGCCCGCAGGCCGTGCAGGCGAAGTGGTCGCCCCGGTGCTCGCCCTCCGCTCCGCAGCGTGGGCAATGCCGCCAGCCGTCGAGGAACGCCATCGGGCTACGGTATCCGGGTGAGCCCGCGCCACGTCCCCGCCACCGTCCACGAGCTGACGCGCGTCGGCCTGCTCTCCGGCCTGCCCGGGGAGCATCTCTCGAAGCTCGCCTCCAGGCTCGAGCGGGAGGACGTCGCGCCCGGAGCGACCGTCGTGCGGGAAGGCGAGCCGGGCGACCGCTTCTACGTCGTCCTCTCGGGGATGCTGAACGTCAGCCAGGAAGGCCTCGGCGAGCGCCGGATCCTGCGGCCCGGCGACGCGTTCGGCGAGGTCGCGCTCGCGATGGGGATCCCGCGAACGGCGTCCGTGCGCGCGGTCACGCCCGCGGTCGTCGCGAGCTGCGACCAGGCGACGTTCGACGAGCTGCTGCGGCCGCTCTTCGCCGACGAGTGAGAGTCCTGCTTCTGCACGCGGGGATCGCCGACAGGCGGATGTGGGCGTCGCAGGTCGCGGCACTGGAGGCCGCAGGGCACGTCGTCGCCGCGCCGGACCTGCCGGGGTTCGGCGAGGCGCCGCTCGAGCCGCCGACCGTCGACTACGTCGGCTTCGCGACCGGCCTGCTCGACGAGCCGGCGGCAGTGGTCGGTTGTTCCTTCGGCGGGAGAGTCGCGCTGGAGCTGGCCGGCGTCAGGCCCGACCTCGTGCGGAAGCTCGTCCTCGTCGCACCGGGGCTCGCCTCGACGGCATGGTCGGAGGAGTCGCAGGCCGGCTTCGCCGAGGAGGAGGAGTTGCTCGAGCGCGGCGATCTCACCGGCGCCGCCGCCCAGCAGGCGCGGATGTGGCTCGCGCCCGCCGCCGCCGACGAGGTGCGGCAGCTGACGGCCGCGATGACCATGCGCTCCTACGAGCAGCAGCTTCCCGTCGACGGCCAGGTTCGCGGCTCCTGGCCGGAGCCGTCCGCGGAGCAGCGGATCGCAGCGATCGGCGCGCCGACGCTCGTGGTGGTCGGCGACGGCGACCGGCCCGAGCTCGTCCAGCTCGCGGCCCGGCTCGCCGACGAGCTTCCGGACGCCCGACTCGAGACGATCGAAGGCGCAGGCCACCTGCCGAGCCTCGAGCGGCCGGACGCGCTCAACCGATTACTGCTGGACTTCCTCCAGTAGCGCGTCCGAGAGCGCCGGCCAGGCCGTCTTCGACCACTCGCCGAACTCGCGGTCGGTGAGGACGACGAGCGAGAGCGCCCGGTCAGGGTCGACCCAGAGAAACGTGCCCGAGCCTCCGAAATGCCCGAACGTGCGCGGCGACGTCAGCGTCCCCGACCAGTGGCCCGGCTTGCCGTCCTTGAGCTCGAACCCGAGGCCCCAGTCCATCGGGTCGAAGCGCCCGTAGTCGGGCAGCACGCCGGCGAGCCCCGGGAACACGACCGTGGTCGCCTCCGCGAGCGTCTCGCCGGCGACGAGCGTCGGCGCGAGCAGCTCCCGGGCGAGCGCCGACGCATCCGCCAGTGTCCCGTGGACGTCTGCGCCCGCCGAGCCGCGCAGCTCCGCCGTCATCGCCAGCGGCCGGAAGACGGCCTCCGCGAGATAGCGGTCGAACGGCATCTCCGCGCGCTCCGCCACGTGCGCGGCGAGAACGTCGAAGCCCTGATTCGAGTAGATCCGGCGTCGGCCGACGGGCGAGATCGGCGGACCTTCGTGAAAGGGAAGGCCGCTCGCGTGGCCGAGCAGGTGGCGAACCGTCGCTCCCTCCGGCCCCGCCGGCTCGTCGAGATCCACGACGCCTTCCTCCACCGCAACGAGGGTGGCGAGCGCCGTCGCGAGCTTCGTCACCGACGCCCAGCGGAAGACGTGATCCTCAGGGCCGCGCCGCGCGACGACTCCCTGCGGCTCGACGACGGCCGCCGCCGCGTGGTCTGCCTCCCAGTCGTCGATCTGGCGGAGCGCTTCCACGGCGGGCGATACTAGCCTGATGAGCCGCCGCCTCATCCCGGGCCACTCACCCTTCGAACCGGTGGTCGGCTACTCGCGGGCGGTCGTCAGCGGCACGAACGTCCACGTCTCGGGCACGGCGCCGATCCCCCGCGAGGGCGATCCGCCCGTCGGGGCCTACGAGCAGGCGCAGCTCTGCCTCGAGATCGTCGGCGGCGCGCTCCGCGAGGCGGGTGCGGGCTTTCCCGACGTGGTGCGCACGCGCATCTACCTGACCGACGCGGCCGACTACGAGGAGATCGCACGCGCTCACGGCGAGGTGTTCGGCGAGATCCGGCCGGCGTCGACGGCGGTCGTCGTCAAGGCTCTCCTCGACCCGCGTTGGCGCGTCGAGATCGAGGCCGACGCGGTGCTCGCAGCCGGGGTCGCAGGATGAAGCAGATCTATCCGACCTCGATCACGGGCAAGGGCGCCGTCCCGGCCGGCAGCGTGCTCGACCACAAGTTCGGCCAGTCCGACCCGTACACGCTCGGGGTCGAGGAGGAGTACATGCTCCTCGACGGCGAGACCTTCGACCTCGTCCAGCACATCGACACGGTGCTCCAGGCCATCTCAGGCCACGAGCTCGAGCCGAGGATCAACGCCGAGCTGATGCAGTCGGTGCTCGAGATCGCGACGCCCGTCTGCCGCACGGCCGGCGACGTCCAGCGCGAGCTGCTGAAGCTGCGCGCGTACGTGACCGGGGTCGCCCGCGAGAAGGGCCTCCGCGTCGGCTCGGCCGGCACCCATCCCTTCAGCCTCTTCGAGCGCCAGCGGATCACGGCGCGCGACCGCTACCGCAACCTCGTCGACCAGCTGCAGTACATCGCGCGGCGGGAGCTGATCTTCGGGATGCACGTGCACGTCGCGGTCGACGATCCCGAGAAGGCCGTGCAGATCGTCAACGGCCTCCTCCCACAGCTCGGCCCGTTGCTCGCGCTCTCGGCGTCGTCGCCGTTCTGGCGCGGCGAGCCGACCGGGCTCGCGTCGAGCCGCCAGATGGTCTTCGCCGCGTTCCCGCGCTCGGGGCCGCCGCCGCGCTTCCGCGACTACGCGGACTACGCGGATGTCGTCGGCCAGCTCGAGCGCACCGGCTGCATCGCCGACTACACGCACATCTGGTGGGACATCCGCCTCCATCCGCGGCTCGGCACGATCGAGATCCGGATCTGCGACGCGGTCACGCGCGTCGAGGACGCGGTCGCGCTCGCCGCCTACTGCCAGGCGCTCGTGAAGCAGCTCTCCGAGCAGCACGACCGCGGCGAGGAGATCCCGAGCTACCACCGGATCCTGACGACGGAGAACAAGTGGCTGGCCGCGCGCTACGGGCTCGAGGCGCCGGTGATGGACCTGACGACGGGCGCCCGCAACCGAGTCCCGGTCGCGCAGCTGATCCGTCGGACGCTGAAGGAGCTGCAGCCGCACGCGCGCGAGCTCGGCTCCGACCGGGAGCTCGAGGGGATCGGCGAGATCCTCGCGCGCGGCAACGGCTCCGACCGCCAGCTCCGTGTCTTCAACGCCAACCGCGACATCGCCGAGGTCGTCGAGGAGATCGCGAAGGCGACCGAGGCCGTGCCCGGCGACGTGTCCTAGACGACCGGCTCGACGATGCCCGCGCTCGGGTCGAGCGACCACGTGGTGCGGCCGTTCGTGAAGACGAGCTTCGAGCCGTCCTTCGTCACCTTCGCCCGCGTAGGGCCGCCCCGGCTCGCTTGGAAGCGGCTCTCCGCGGTCAGCCGGTAGGTCGTCAGGTCGATCGTCGCGACCCGGCCGAGAGCCGGGTTCGCCGCATAGAGCGTCCTGCCGTCGGGTGCGAGCGCGAGACCCCAGCGCTTCAGGGTCTCGGGCGCGCACTTCGTGCACGGCGGCACGTTGATGCAGATCGCGATCCGCTCGATCAGGTTCAGCGCATGGACGAACGCCGTGTTCGTCGCCGTGTTCACGTACAGCGTCAGCAGCCAGCGGCCGTCGGGCGAGGCGACCACCTGCCCCGCGAGCCCCTGCATCTGCACCGTCTCGCCCTTCCTCCCGAGCGATCCCGGCAGCAGCTGACCGGCCGCGAGGTCGTAGCCGCGGACGGCGTAGCCGCCGTCGACGAAGTTCTGCTGGAGGAAGAGGAAGTCGCCGGCGGTCGAGACCGTCTCGACTCGGAAGTCGCCGCGAATGGTGACCTCGCGCGTCCGGCCGCCCCTGGCGTCGACGACGAGGATCCGCGTTCCAGGCTGCTGGAGCGCGACCCAGTCGCCGTTCGACGAGACGCCCGTGAGCTCCCACTCGCCGTGCAGCGGGTACGTGCGCGTCACGCGCTCCGTGCGCGCGCTGACGCGAAGCAGCTTGCCGTTCTCGACGGCGAAGTAGGTGCGGCCGTCGGCGGCGTGGATCCCGCCCGGCAGCTCGTAGGCTCGCGGAGCCTCGACCAGGGCGGCGGCGAGCGGCGACTGCCGGACGAGCCGCTCGGGAGCGGTCGCCTCGACGGTGCTGCCGCACGCCGCGAGGACGGAGGTGAAGGCGAGCAGGGCGGCGAGACGCTTCATCGGTTCCTCCTTGGGTTGCTCACCACCTCTACGCCTGTCGGGCCCTTCGGGGTCCATGGACCTCCGGGCGGCCGAGCGCCGTATCCCGAGCATGGACAGGCGTGAGTTCCTGGCGGCAGCCGCCGCGCCGCTCGTGCTGGGAGTCGCACCGGCTCGTGCGCGTCCCGCCGGAGGCACGCCGCTCGCGCTCGTGACCGCCGACCTCGAATCGAGCGTCGTCGCCGTCGACGTCTCGGCCGGACGCGTCGTCCGGCGGCTGAGCACGCCGGCCGATCCGCGCAGCATCGAGAGTGTCGGCGGCGGCGGCGCCCTCGTCGCGCACACGGCCGGCGGCCGGATGACCTTCATCGACTCCGACCTGCGCGTCCGGCCGGTCGCCGGCGACTTCGCCGCTCCCCGCTATGCCGCCGTCGACTCCGAGGGCAGTCTCGCGTACGTCACGGACTCGGAACGTCGCGAGGTCGTCGTCGTCGAGGTGCGCGGCCGGCGCGTCGTCGGGCGTCGCGGTTGGCGGCCCCTGCCGGCACCTCGGGATCGACAGGGCCGGCAGCCGGTTGTGGGTGGCACTCGGCAACAAGGCCAGCTCGATCGCGGTGATCAGCCTCGCGGAGCCGCGGCGGCCGCGGGTCGTGGGCGCGATTCGGCCGCCCTTCCTCGCTCACGACGTCGGCTTCACGCCGGGTGGCCGCCGCGTCTGGGTCACCTCCGGCGACCGCGGCCGGATCGCGATCTACGACGCCGCATCCGGCACGCTCGTCCGGACGCTCGCGGCCGACGCGCCGCCGCAGCACGTCACGTTCATGGGCGACCGCGCCTTCGTCACGAGCGGCGACGACGCCGTGCTCCGGGTGCACGCGCTCGACGGCCGGCTGATTCGCTCGGCAGCCGTGCCGGTCGGCTCCTACAACGTCCAGCGCGGGCACCGGTGGGTGCTGACGCCGTCGCTCGCACAGGGGACGCTGTCGGTGTTGAGCGCGCGCGGTGCGCCGCTCCACGAGCTGCGCGTCGCCCGTTCGTCCCACGACGCCTGCTTCATCGTCGGGACGTGACGGACCTCTCGCGCCGCGGCGGTCGTAGAGTCGGTGGATGGGCGCAGGCCGCGACGAGCGCGCCTCCGTGCGCGCGGCCCAGCGGGGGTCAGCCTCTGGGATCGAGGCGCTCTTCAGGCTGCACTGGCCGAAGGCCCATCGCGCCGCCTATCTCGTCGTCCACGACGCGGCCGCTGCCGAGGACATCGCGCAGGAGGCCTTCCTCGCCGCGGTGCGCAACCTCGACCGCTTCGACCGCGGACGCCCGTTCGGGCCCTGGCTGCACCGGATCGTCGTCAACCGCGCGATCGACTGGACACGGGCGCGGCAGCTCCGCGCCGAAACGGAGCTCGTCGACGGCGTCGCGACAGAGGACGGAGGATCGCTCGACGAGTCGCTGCTCGGCGCGCTCGCGGCGCTCCCGCCCGACCACCGCGCCGTGATCGTCCTCCGCCATCTGCTCGAGTACACGCCCGGCGAGATCGCCGAGCTGCTCGGGCTGCCGCGCGGCACGGTCAACTCGCGCCTGCGCCGCGGGCTCGACTCGCTCCGGGAGACGGTGTGAGGAAGAAGCTCGAGCGGATCGAGATCCCCGGCGAGCGCGAGGCGCGCGAGCGGTCGTGGGCGGTCGTCGCCGCCGCGTTCGCGGAGCGCATTCCTGAGCCGCGGCGCCGTTCGTGGAAGCCGGTCGCAGTAATCGCGATCGCGCTGGTTGCCGTAGCCGGGCTGCTCAGCCCGCCGGGCCGAGCTGTGCTCGACGAAGTCAGGGAGGTCGTCGGTGTCGAAAGGGCACAGCCCGCGCTCTTTTCGTTGCCCACGTCGGGCCGACTGCTCACGACCTCGGACGCGGGCGCGTGGGTCGTCGAGCGGGACGGCTCGAAACGACTGCTGGGGAACTACCGCGAGGCTTCCTGGTCGCCGTTCGGAAAGTATGTCGTCGCATCGAGAAAGAACGAACTCATCGCGCTGGAGCTTGACGGTGACGTGCGCTGGACGCTCGGGCGTCCCGGCGTCAGCCGTCCCACCTGGGGCGGCACCCGCACCGACACGCGGATTGCATACTTGAGCGGCGCGACTCTTCGCGTTGTCGCAGGCGACGGCACGGGCGACCGGCTCGTCGCGACGGACGTCGCGCCGGTTGCTCCGGTTTGGCTTCCCCGCGCGCCGCATGCACTCACCTACGCAGCGCGAGATGGCGCGTTGATCGCCGTGTCGCTCCGGACCGGCCGCGAGCTCTGGCGGAGCGCGCGCGGCGACAGCGTCGAGGGACTGCAGTGGTCGACGGATGGCCGTCGGCTTCTCGTACTTCGGCGCGGGGACGTCGAGATCCGCACCCGCACGGGGTCACTCTTCACCGGAATCCGGCCGCCGAACGGGATCGTCTCGGCGGCGACCTTCCGTCCGGGTAGTCACGCGATCGCGTACGTGACGCTCGTGGGCGGACGTTCGCGGGTGATCCTGCTCGACGAGCCATCGCGCACGCTGCTGACGGTCGCCGGCCGGATCACGGACGTCGCTTGGAGTCCCGACGGCTCCACCGTGCTCGTCCCGTGGGCCGAAGCCGATCAGTGGGTGTTCATCCCGCGACGGATCGGCAAGCTGCAGGCGGTGGACGACATCTCCACACAGTTCGGAGGGATACCGCGTGCGGTGAGCTGGTGCTGCGCGGGCTGATTCTCGTCGCGGCCGTCGCGCTCGGGGTTGCGGGCGAGCCGGAGCCCCGCTTCGAGAACGACGTCTACGGCCACTCGGTGCTCGTCCCGCCCGGCTGGAGCGCGCGGCTGTCGGAGAGCGGTACGACGAATGTCCTCAGCTATCACGGCGGCTTGCTCGACCGGCTCGGATCGCCTCCACCGGGCCAGGTGCGGGTGGTCGTCGCGGACTACGGCCGCGGGCACTGCCCGCCGGGGACGTCGCGCGACGCCGCTCCGACACGCCTCGGCCGGCGCGTGAGCTTCGAGGGCTTCCCGGACGGCTACTCCGTCGCGTTCTGCCTGCGCGGACACTCCTTCCAGGCGCTCGTTCCAGTCGGCCGGGGAGCCTCCACGGCACGGATCGAGCAGGCCCGGCAGGTCCTCGCGAGCATCCGCCTGATGCCACGCGCCCGCGAAGTGGACAACATCCATTCGGTGCGCCAGCTCGGCCGCTCACTCGACGGCCGTCCGATCAGGGCGTGGCGCATCGGGAACCCGAAGGCAGCGCGGCGAGCTCTCGTCGTTGGCTGCATCCACGGCGACGAGTGTGCGGGCCTCGCGGTGACGCACCGGCTCGTCAACCTCGCGCGGCCGATCGACTTCGACATGGGTCGTCCAGCAGCTGAACCCGGACGGGTACGCGCGGCGGAGCCGAGGCAACGCCCGCGGCGTCGACCTCAACCGCGACTTTCTCGCGGCGACGCAGCGGGAGACGCGGATCGCGCGGAAGCTGATCCTGCGGCTGCGGCCGGACGTGACGCTCTGGTTCCACCAGCCGCAGGCGGTCGTTCGGGCGTGGGGGCCGAGCCGGGCGGCGGCGCGGCGGTACGCACGGCTCGCCGGCGTGCGCTACCGCGACTGGGAGTGGCCGCCCGGAAGCGCCTCCCGGTGGCAGAACGGGATCGGGCTGACGTCGTTCGTGGTCGAGCTCCCGCCCGGCGAGCTGCCGGACGCCGTCGCGCGCCGCCACGCGGATGCGGTGCTCCGGCTCGCAGAGTAGATTCGAGCCGTGTTCTGGCTCGACAGCGGCGAGACGGCCGAGCTCGAGGAGCTGCTCGAGGACGGCCCGGTGCTGCTCGTCTTCTACCTCTTCGACTGGTCTCGCACCTGAACGCAGGAGCTGCGCCTCCTGCGTGACAGGCGGCCGGAGCTCGAGCGTGCAGGCGTGCGCGTCTTCGGCGTTTCGCGCGACTCGCACTGGTCGCACCGGGCCTGGAAGGAGACGCTCGGGATCGACGTGCCGCTCCTCTCCGACTGGAACGGGGCGCTGGCGACGCGGTTCGGTATCGCGCGCGTGTACCGGCGGATGAACGACGTGCCGCGCCGGAGCGCGTTTCTCGTCGGCGAGGACGGTACGGTGCTCGGATCGTGGCGGTACGAGGACTCGGAGGTGCCCGACTTCGACGTGCTGCTCGCAGCCGCGCGGGCGTTGCGGGACTAGCCGCCGCCCTCTACCTCGGCGCAGGCGTCCTCGCCACCGCGCCCGCCGTCTTCGAGACCGACCGCTTCCTCGGCTACGGAACGCCGCGTGAAGGCCGAGTCACGCCCGGTGACCACCTCCAGACCGCGTACACGCTCTGGCTGCCGGGGCACCAGCTCGCGCGCGGCGAGGCGCCGTGGCTCGACCCGTACAGCTTCCAGCCGGCCGTGGAGCCGCGCACGAACTTCGCCGGCTGGCCGTTCTCGGTCGTCTTCGGGCCACTGCAGGCGCTCCTGGGAACGGTCGCGGGCTGGAACGTCTTCGTCCTGCTGACGTACGTCGGCGCGGGCGGCTTCGCCGCGCTGTGGCTGCGGGCGCTCGGGCTCGGGCTCGGGCCGGCGCTCGTCGGCGGGCTCGCGTTCGCACTGACCCCGTACCGCGTCGCGCAGTCGACCGGGCACCTGCTCGGCCCGGTCTCGATGCTGCTTCCGCTCGCCCTCTACTGCGTCGAGCGGCGAAAGGGGTGGCTCGCCGCGGCGGCGCTCGCTTCGATCCCGCTCTCGGGTCAGGTCCACCTCGCATTGGGCGCGATCCCGTTCGTGCTCGCGTATGCCGTCGCGCGGCGGCGAGGGCGGCTCGGCGCGGTCGCCGCGGGTACGACGGTCGTCGCCGGGGTGCTGGTCTGGGCGCTGACGCTCCGGGATGCGGCCGACCGGCCCTTCGCCGAGGTCGAGCGCTACTCGGCGTCGCTCCTCGACTTCGTGCGCCGTGACCCGGGCGAGTTCGAGCGCTTCGTCTACCTCGGCTGGCTGCTCCCGCTCGCCGCAATCGCCGGCCTCGGCTGCTTGTGTTACAGGAACACAAAGTTCTCCGACCGCCGGCTCGCGCTCGTTCTCGGGCTCGGGGCGCTCGGGCCATGCCTGCTCGCGCTCGGAGCGAACCTGCCCGGATACGGCTTCATCTGGCGCAACACGCCGCTCGGCTCCACCCGTGTTCCCGAGCGGATGCTGCCGATCGCGTGCCTCTGCCTCGCCGCGCTCGCGGCCGCCGCGATCGCTTGTGTTACAGGAACACAAAGTCGCGCCCGGCTCGCGGCCGCGGTTGCGGGGCTCCTCGTGGTCGCCGACCTGTGGGTGCCGCTC
>JANPKC010000303.1:0-4042 GCA_031425855.1 Actinomycetes bacterium
GGATCAGCGTGCTGATCAACATCGACCACCCGACGAACTTCTACGTTCTCGACGCGTTACTCGCGGGGAACCTCGAGGCACTCTGGGACACGCTCAAGCACCTGATCCTGCCAGCGATCGCGCTCGGCTCGATTCCGCTCGCCATCGTCGCCCGGATCACGCGCGCGGCCGTGCTCGACGTCCAGAACGAGGACTACGTGCGCACCGCCCGGGCGAAGGGGATGTCGCCGGCGATCGTCGACCGCCGCCACGTGCTCCGGAACGCGATGCTGCCGATCGTGACCGTGATCGGACTCCAGGTCGGCTTCCTGCTCGCCGGGGCCGTGCTGACGGAGACCGTGTTCGCCTGGCCGGGGATCGGCACGTGGCTCGTGGACGCGATCGAGAACCGCAACTACCCGGTCCTGCAGGGCGGGATCCTCTTCGTCGCGCTCGTCTTCGTCCTCGTCAACCTGCTCGTCGACATCTCGTACGCGTTCCTGAACCCGAGGATCAGGCTCTCGTGAGCTTGGCCGAGATCGAGTCCAGGGAGATCCAGCTCGAGGCGCCGCAGGGCCTGTGGCGGGACGCCTGGCAGCGGCTGCGCCGGAACAAGGGTGCGCTCCTCGGCTTCGGGCTCGTCACGACCTTCGTGCTCGTTGCACTGCTCGCCCCGTGGCTCGCTCCGGAGAGCCCGCGCGCCGTACATCTCGACCGAATCCGCGAGGGCTGCTGCCCCGGCCCGTCAGCCGACCACTTCTTCGGCGTCGACCAGCTCGGCCGAGACGAGCTCTCGCGCGTCCTTTACGGCGCCCGCTACTCGCTGCTGATCGGCGTGGTCTCGGTGGCGGTCGGGCTCTCCGTTGGTCTCTTCTTCGGCGCGATCGCCGGCTACCTCGGGGGCTTCGTCGATAGCGTGATCATGCGCCTGATGGACATCATGCTCGCGATCCCGGGCTTGCTGCTCGCGGTCGGGATCGTGGCGATGCTCGGTGCCGGCCTCTGGCAGATCATGATCGCCGTCGGCGTCGTCAACATCCCCGTCTTCGCCCGGCTCCTGCGCGGCGCAGTGCTGGCGCAGCGCGAGAACGACTTCGTCCTCGCCGCGCGTGCGATCGGCGTGCCGCGGCGGACGATTCTCGCCTCGCACATCCTTCCGAACGCGATCTCGCCCGTGATCGTGCAGGGCACGCTCGCGCTCGCAACCGCGATCATCGACGTCGCCGGGCTCGGCTTCCTCGGCCTCGGCCCGCAGGACCCGGGTATTCCCGAGTGGGGCACGATGCTGACGGGCACGCTCCGCTACCTGCAGACGGCGCCGCACCTGGCGATCATCCCCGGCGTCGCGATCGTCGTCAGCGTCCTCGGCTTCAACCTGATCGGCGACGGCCTCCGCGAGGCGCTCGACCCGAAGCTGCGAGGAAGAGCATGAGCGTGACGCCCCTGACCGGCGCCGTCTGCGGGCGGCGGAGCCGCCCTCCGACGCCGCCTCGCGTCGCTCGCGGCACCCGGCTCTCCGGGGCCGTGCATCCGCACTGTCCCCTCCGGCCGGGCACCGCGAACAACGCGTCAGGAGCGCCACGTGTCACGTAGCCCACTGCTCACGGTCGACGACCTGCACGTCCGCTTCGGGACGAGCCGCGGCCTCGTGTACGCGGTCAACGGGATCTCGTTCGACATCGCGCCCGGCGAGACGCTCGGAATCGTCGGCGAGTCGGGCTGCGGCAAGAGCGTCACCTCGCTCGCGCTTCTCGGCATCCTCGCCCGCAACGGACGCGTCACCGGCGGCACCGCCATGTTCGGCGGCCGCGACCTCCTGAAGCTGAAGGACGCCGAGCTGCGCTCGATCAGGGGCCGCGAGATTGCGATGATCTTCCAGGACCCGATGACCTCTCTGAACCCGGTGCTGACGGTCGGGAAGCAGCTGCGCGAGCCGCTCGAGGCGCATTTCGGGATGGACAAGGCGCAGGCCGACAAGCGGGCCGTCGAGTTGCTCGACCAGGTCGGGATCCCGGGGGCGAAGCAGCGGCTGAAGGACTATCCGCACCAGTTCTCGGGTGGGATGCGGCAGCGGGCGATGATCGCGATCGCGCTCGCGTGCGAGCCGAAGCTGCTGATCGCGGACGAGCCGACGACGGCGCTCGACGTCACGATCCAGGCGCAGATCCTCGAGCTGCTGAAGAGCCTCGTCGCCGAGCGCGACACCGCGCTGATCATGATCACGCACGACCTCGGCGTCGTCGCCGGCATGTGCGAGCGCGTGAACGTGATGTACGCGGGCATGTTCGTCGAGACGGGCAGCGCGTCTGCGCTCTTCGCGAAGCCGCGCCATCCGTACACGCTCGGGCTGCTCCAGAGCGTGCCGCGGCTCGACTCCGGCCGCCGCCAGAAGCTGATGCCGATCCCGGGGGCGCCGCGCAACATGCTCAGCGCGCCGAGCGAGTGCCCGTTCGCGCCTCGCTGCCGTTACGAGGTCGAGCAGTCGCGCCAGGAGGTGCCGCCCCTCGAGGAGATCGACGCAGGGCACCAGGTGCGCTGCTTCAACCCGGTCCCGGCGGACGAGTGGCAGCGCCAACGGCTCGGCGGCGCTGCATGAGCGCTGACTCCCGCTCCGGCGCCGGCGAAGCCGGCACCTCCGCTCCTGTCGGCTCCGTCAAGCCCACGCCGAACGGCGCCGACCCGCTCGTCACGGTCGAGGACCTGAAGGTCTGGTTCCCGATCCGGAGCGGGCTCGTCATGGACCGTCACGTCGGCGACGTGAAGGCCGTCGACGGCGTCTCGCTCGAGATCAGGCGCGGCGAGACGCTCGGGCTCGTCGGGGAGTCGGGCTGCGGCAAGTCGACGGTCGGCCGCGCGCTCCTGCGGCTCTACGACCCGACGGCCGGGAAGATCACCTTCGACGGGATCGACATCACGCATCTCGGCGAGGGCCAGATGCGCCCGCTGCGCAGGCGGATGCAGATGATCTTCCAGGACCCGTCCGCGTCCCTGAACCCCCGCCACTCGGTCGGCCGGATCGTCGGCGAGCCGCTGCGCGTACACGGCCGGGGTGGCAAGGAGCTGGGGAAGACCGTCCGCGAGCTGCTAACGACCGTCGGCCTGCCCGCGGATGCGACGACGCGCTACCCGCACGAGTTCTCGGGCGGCCAGCGGCAGCGGATCGGCCTCGCACGCGCCCTCGCGCTCAACCCGGACTTCCTCGTCTGCGACGAGCCGGTCTCGGCGCTCGACGTCTCGATCCAGGCGCAGATCGTCAACCTGATGGAGCAGCTGCAGCAGGAGTTCGAGCTCACCTATCTGTTCATCGCGCACGATCTCGCGGTCGTCAGGCACATCTCCGACCGGATCGCGGTCATGTACCTGGGTCAGATCATGGAGCTCTCGCCCGCCGACGACCTCTACGACAACCCGCTGCACCCGTAC
This sequence comes from Actinomycetes bacterium, assembly GCA_031425855.1. Taxonomy (GTDB): domain Bacteria; phylum Actinomycetota; class Thermoleophilia; order Gaiellales; family Gaiellaceae; genus Gaiellasilicea. Next base: position 3,403 of record JANPKC010000303.1, read on the forward strand.
ACGATCTCGCTCCTCTCGGCGATCCCGATCCCGGATCCGGAGGTCGAGCGTCAGCGCACCTCGATCCTGCTCCAGGGCGACCTCCCGAGCCCGGCCAACCCGCCGACCGCCTGCCGCTTCCACACTCGCTGTCCGTACGTGCAGCCGACGCGCTGCCGCGACGAGGAGCCCCAGCTGCGGCCGCTGGACGGGCATCTCGTCAAGTGCCACTACGCCGAGGAGGTCAAGGCCGGCCAGATCACGCCGACGCAGCGCGAGGCCGTCTTCGAGCCGGGCGCGCAAGAGCCGCCCGTCGTCTAGATGCTGACGCTGCGTGTCCGCGGCGGCGAGCTCGAGCCGGAGCCGTGCGTCTACGCGTGGGTCGCCGGGGACGGTGTCGTCTACGTCGGCGCGACTGCTGTGCACCCGGCGACGCGGACATGGCTGCACCTCCACGACGACGACCCGGACGTCGGTCGGATGCGCAGCCGCTTCCCCGAGCTGGCCGACGAGGACCTGGACGTCGTCGCGTTGCCGCTGCCCGAGGACGCCGACCGGCAGTGCGTGCGGCACGGAGCCGTCGCGCTGCTGGCGGAGCGGGGCCTGCTCTCCGAGCGCCATGTGTGCGATCCCCCGCAGCCGGCGGAGCCACTCGCCGAGA
>JANPKC010000304.1:0-9158 GCA_031425855.1 Actinomycetes bacterium
CCCTCGAGCGCGGCGTCGATCTTCAGGATCTCCAGCGGCGTCTCGTCCTCGAGCACGTAGCGGTTGACGCCGACGACGACGCGCTCGCCGCGCTCGACCTCCTCCTGATAGCGAAATGCAGCGTCTGCTATCTCCCTTTGCGGAAAGTTCTGTTTGATCGCCTCGACCATCCCGCCCAGCTTCTCTATCCGCTCGAAGTACTCGTACGCCTGCGCCTCGATCTTGTTCGTCAGGTCCTCGACGTAGTAGGAGCCGCCGAGCGGGTCGATCGTGTTGACGACGCCCGTCTCGTGCGCGATCACCTGCTGCGTCCGCAGCGCGATCCGCACGGCGTCCTCGGTCGGCAGTGCGAGCGCCTCGTCGAAGGAGTTCGTGTGGAGGCTCTGCGTCCCGCCGAGCACCGCCGCGAGCGCCTCGATCGCCGTGCGGACGATGTTCACCTCGGGCTGCTGTGCCGTCAGCGAGACGCCTGCAGTCTGGGTGTGGAAGCGCATCAGCCACGAGCGCGGGTTGCGGGCGCCGAAGCGGTCGCGCAGCTCGCGCGCCCAGATCCTGCGGGCGGCGCGGTACTTCGCGATCTCCTCGAAGAAGTCGAGATGGGCGTTGAAGAAGAAGCTCAGCCGCGGTGCGAAGTCGTCGACGTCGAGGCCGCGCTCGATCGCCCACTCGACGTACGTGAAGCCGTCCTGAAGCGTGAAGGCGAGCTCCTGCGCCGCCGTCGAGCCGGCCTCGCGGATGTGGTAGCCGGAGATCGAGATCGGATGCCACTTCGGCAGCTCGGTCGAGCAGTACTCGACCATGTCCGTGACGAGCCGCATCGAGGGCTCGGGCGGGAAGATGTACTCCTTCTGGGCGATGTACTCCTTGAGGATGTCCGTCTGGATCGTCCCGCGCAGGTGCTCGGCCGGGACACCCTGCTCCTCGCCGACCGCGATGTAGAAGGCGAGCAGGATCGCCGCAGGCGAGTTGATCGTCATCGACGTCGAGACATCTCCGAGCGGGATGCCCCGGAACAGGGTCTGCATGTCCTCGAGCGAGTCGATCGCCACTCCCTCGCGGCCGACCTCGCCCTCGGAGCGCGCGTGATCGGAGTCGTAGCCCATCAGGGTCGGCATGTCGAACGCGGTCGAGAGGCCCGTCTGGCCGTGGTCGAGCAGGTAGCGGAAGCGCTCGTTCGTCTCGGCCGCGGTTCCGAAGCCGGCGAACTGCCGCATCGTCCAGAGCTTGCCCCGGTACATCGACGGATAGACGCCGCGAGTGAACGGGAAAACGCCTGGGTAGCCGAGATCGCGGTCATACTCGACGGTGACCGTGTCAGGTGTCACAAGCGGGTCGTTCTCGAGGCCCGAAATCGTCGAAAAGAGCTCCCCCTTGCGTTCGGGAGTTCGGTCGTACAGTTCCTCGCGCCAGGCCCTGGTCGCGTCGAGCGAGCCTCGATCCTCGGTCGTCGCCATCCCGGCCAGTGTATTTGCAGGGCGGGCGGGCCGGTGAGGAGGCTGGTCTTGCTCCTGCTCGTCGCGCTGCTCGCGGCGCCGGTCGCCGCCGCGCTCGACCGCACGCAGGTGCGGGCGCTGGTCCGGATCGCGGAGTCGACGTCGGGCCTGAAGTCGCGGGGTCAGGTCCGGGTCGCCTTCGAGCCGGCCGCCCGCTTCCGGCAGCAGAGCATCCGCCGGCTGGACCGCGACCATCCACGCGCCGCGCTCGAGCGCGACGAGACGGTCTACCGCGCGCTCGGCCTGACGAGCGCCGGCCCCGGCGTGCTGCGCAGGACGCTCGTCGCGCTCGAGGACCGGCGCGGCTTCTACGACCCGGGCGCGCGCACGGCACACGTCCGGGCCGGGACGGGCGAGCGCGCGGCTGCGCTCCACGAGATCGTGCACGTCCTCCAGGATCAGCACTACGGCCTGCAACGGCTGAGCGGGCTCGGTGCGGACACCGACGCGCGACGGGCCGGGATGGCCGCCGTCGAGGGCCACGCGCTCCTCGTCGCGAACGTGCTGGCGAAGCGCCGCACGTCGTCCCACGGCGGCGCGAAGCTCGAGCGCTTCCTCGAGCTCCAGCGTGGGTTCGTCCAGACGGTCGGCCTGCGCTTCGCATCGGACCTGCGGAACCTCGGCGGGAACAGGGCGCTCCTCGGATCCCTTCAGCGCTTGCCGGCGACGAGCGAGCAGGTCTTCCATCTCGACAAGTACCTCGAGCGTGAGCCGGCGCGGCCGATCGTCCTCCCGGTCGATGCAGCCGGGCTGCGGTTGAGCGGCCACGCGACGTTCGGCGAGATCGACGTCCGGGCGCTCCTCGCCGCCTTCGGCGTGCCTCGGCTCGACCACGCCGCCACCGGGTGGGGCGGCGGGCGCACGGCGATCTATCGCGGCAGCACGGGACAATCGGTCGTGCTCGCGCTCGACTGGGACACCGAGGTCGATGCGCGTCAATGGGCCGAGGCGCTGGCGACCTACGTCGACGAGGCGTTCGACTCGGAAACGCCGGGCGATCCCGTCACGACGGCTTGCACGGCGGAGCTCTGCTGGCAGCTCGCCGGCCGCTCGATCGCGTTCGCCCGGGACGGCTCGCGGACGCGGCTTGCGATCGGCGGCGGCCTCGAGACGGCGGCCGCGGTCGCTCGGACGACCCTCGGCCGAGCCTGACGCCACTCCCTCGATTCAGTGTCTCTACCTCTGGTCGAGCCTTAGATTCCGGCTCCTGTCCCGGCAGGTCGGGGCCACGGCTTTCGAGCAGCCATGCCACCGATCCGGTCGGCGCCCCCTCACCCGACTCCGCCTTCGTCACCGGCGAAGCACCGCGAGGCGCATAACCATGCGGGACGGCGGGCCTGGCCGCGCCGGCCGGCGACCCTGACCCGAAAGGGGGATCTTGAGCGGCTTTTGTGGCTTTCGAGGCGTGTTCTTCCTCAAGTCGGGCCACCGCGGAGTCGATGCCCGGAGTGCGCGGCAACACCTCCTCTCTCGCGCGCGAAGGAAAAGCGGGTCAAACACGTGGCGATCAACGAAGAACTGCGGCATTCGAAGCGCCCGGCGACAGCCGGGTCTGCCTGGCTGCTCCCGATTCTCGGGCTCGTCGCGATCGCCGCAGCGCTCACGCTCGTCACCGCCGGACGCCACGCCGGCCACGAGGCGCACACCCCCGCCCCGTTCCTCGCCGAGGCGCTCGGTCCCGAGCGCACCGCGCCGCTCGAGCCGGTGCAGGCAGGCAGCGCCACAGCCCGGATCGAGACCGGCAGCCTGCTCGTCCAGGGGCCGCAGCACGAGCGGGTCGGGCTCTCGGCCCGCGTCGGCGGCGACTCCGGCTGGCAGCGTCGCGCGGGCGGCGAATGGCGCGCGACGCGGTTCGGCTCCGAGGCGATCACGCTCGGCACGGAGGATCCCGAGCACTTCCTCACGGTCGACCGCCGGGTCGGCCGCAAGACCTGGGAATGGAAGCTCGAGACGGCGCTCGCACCGCGGCTGCTCGCCGGCGGCGGCGTCGGCTTCGTCGACCCGAAGACGCATCGCGTCTCCGAGCTGACGATCGCGCCGGTCGCGATCTTCGATGCCTCCGGAAAGGACGTCACTCCGGCCGGTCTCCGCTGGGAGCTCGGAGACGGCAAAACCCTCAAGTTGAACTTGAGCGACGAGAGCCTTCCCGAGCCCTATGTGATCGACCCCGCCTTCCGCTCGATCGGCACGGCCGCCGCCACGACGACGGCGACGATCGCCCCGGCCGTCCCCGCCGGCGTCCTCGCCGGCGACCAGCTCGTCGCGTTCGTCAGCTCGCTGACGCCGACCGCCACGCTCGACGCCGTCCCGCCCGCCGGCTGGACGCTCGTCAACGTCGACGCGAGCACGACCTTCGTCAAGCTCTGGACCTTCCGCAAGCAGGCGACGGCGTCCGAGCCGGCGACCTACACGTTCACCTTCCAGGATCCGCTCGGCACGAACGTCGCCAAGACCGGCCGCGCCGTCGTCGCGGCCTACTCCGGGATCATGTCCTCCGCTCCGATCGACGGCAGCTACACGAACGACAGCGCCGGAGTGAACAGCAGCGCGGCCAGCGTCGCGGGCGTCACGACGACGGGCACCAACCGGATCTCGATCTGGTCGGTTGCGAACAGCGGCACTCGCACGGCGACCAACCCCACGATCAACGGCGTCGCGACGTCGGAGCGCATCGACAGCATCGCCGCGGCGCCGGCGCTCGAGGTCGCGGACGCGGCCGAGCCCACCGCTTTCGGGCCCGTCACGGTCAACTCGACCCTGAGCGGCAATGCCCGCTGGGCGGCACAGGTCATCAGCCTGATCCCCGACACGACGGCGCCGACGCAGACGCTGTCGGTCAACGAGCTGACGAACGCAGCCGGCCAGTACTTCAACACGACCACGAAGACGCACTACTACAACACGGCAGCGGGCGGCACCTTCACAGTGGGCTCGGTGCCGGCCGACGCGGACTCGGGCGTCACGTCCGTCGCGTTCAACGCGGTCGCGCAGACCGGCTTCACGCACACCCTGGTCACGGACACCACGAGCCCGTACGCCTCGAACACCTACACGTGGACGAATGCGAACACGGTGTCTCCGGGTGCGAGCCGCGTCACCGTCACCGACCGGAACGCCCAGGCACTGACCGAGATGACGATCACGCGCGACGTCACGCAGCCGACGGCGTTCACGCTGAATGCACCGGCCGCCGGCGCATTCATCAGGAACGGCGCGACCGTGTCCGTCGCCGCGGCGAGCCCGACCGACGCGGGCGCCGGCGTCGCCGACGTGACCTTCCGCGCCTGCCCCGGATCGAACGGCTGCACCTGGACCGACGGCGACGCGTTCGCCGTCGGCAGCGACACGACCGACCAGTACGCGACGACGTGGCCGGCCGGCCAGGCCGACGGCGCCTACCAGCTGATCGCGCGCGCGACCGACAACGTCGGCAACGTGCGCGACACGGCGGCACCGGTCAACGTCACGCTCGACAACACGAATCCCTCCCAGACGCTCGCACTCGACTCGGTCTCGCAGACGGGCGGGCTCGACCAGGCGTTCAAGAACGGGTCCACCGTCTACTACCGCGGCACGACGGCGGGCTCGTTCAAGATTCGCTCGACCGTCTCGGACCCGGGCGGATCGGGGCCGGCCTCGGCGACCTACGCCGCGCTCGGCGGCTCGACGACCGGCTGGACGTTCACCGGGTCCACGGCGACCACGCCGGGCGCCGGCACCTACGACTCGAACACCTACAGCTGGGCGAACGCGACCACGACCTCCCCCACGGCCGACGTGACCCCTGCCGACGCGGTCGGCAACAGCCCGGCCGCAGCGACGCTGACGTTCGCCGACGACTCGACCGCTCCCTCCCGCGCCTTCACGTCTCCGGCCGCGGGCGGCGCCTACAACGCGGCCGGTTGGGGAGGCTCGATCACCGGCTCCGCCTCCGACGCCGGCGCCGATCTCCTTCGCGTCGAGGTGGCGATCCAACAGGGCTCCGGCAACTACTACGACGGCAACTCGTTCGCGAACGGCTCGCTGACGTGGCTCACCGCGACCGGCACGACGAGCTGGTCCTACGCGATCGCTGCGGCGAAGCTGACGAGCGGCAACGTCTACACCGTCTCTCTGCGCGCGATCGACAACGTCGGCAACACCGCGGGCACGATCACGCGCACCTTCACCTACGACACGGCCGCGCCGACGTTCGGCACGCTCGCGCTCGGCTCGCCCACGAACGCATCGGTCACCGGGACGACGGTCTACTACCGCGGCGGCGCCGCCGGCAGCTTCACGCTCTCGCAGCAGCTCTCCGACACCGGTGGCTCGGGTCCAGCGTCGGTGCAGTTCCCCGCGATCGGGACGACCGGCTGGACGCACGGCAACGAGACGGTCACCGGCGCGTCGCCGTACGCGTCGTCCGCGTTCACCTGGAGCGCGACCCCGTCCCCACCCGGCGGCTACATCCTGACCGGCGCCGACGCAGCCGGGAACACGGCGACGCAGGGTGTCTCGTTCGTCGACGACTCGGCCGTGCCGGCGGGTGGCGCGCTGACCGTCAACGGCACGGCGGCGTCGGGCGGCGGCTCGACCAGCACGTCGAGCGGCAGCTTCACGATCTCCCGCACCGACTACACGGACGCCGCGTCGGGCATCGCGACGAGCACGCTGACGCGCGACTCGGCCCCGTTCACGAACGACGGCTGCGGCACGTACGGCGGCAGCCCGACGACGATCGTCGGCGCGCCGGCACAGAGCCTCGGCGCCGGCTGCTACGAGTACGTCCTGACCGGCACCGACGCCGTCGGCAACGCGACGAGCATCCGGACCGTCGTCCAGGTGCACGGCGCCGCGACGCAGATCGCGTTCACAGGGTCGACCGCCGCCCTGACGTCCGGCGCAACTCGCGTGCTGACTGCGACGATTCGGGACGCAGCCGGCAACACCGTTCTCTCCGACAGCTCCACGGTGATCGCGTTCGGCAAGCAGTCGGGAGCCGGATCGGTGAGCGGTACCGGGAACGCGACCGCCTCGGCCGGTGTCGCGACGAAGACGGTCACCGGCATGCTCTCGGGCTCGGTGACGATGGAGGCGACCTCGGGCGGATTGACCACCGGCACGCTCGGCGCGTTCACCGTCGTCCACGGCGCCGCCACCCAGATCTCCTTGACCGGCTCGACGGCCAACCTGACCTCCGGCGCGACGCGCGTCCTCACGGCCACGATCCAGGACGCCGCGGGGAACACTGTCAGCTCCGACAACTCGACCGTCGTCGCCTTCGCCACGGCCTCCGGCGCCGGCACCGTCAGCGGGACCGGCAACGCGACCGCGTCCGCGGGCGTCGCCACCAAGACGGTCACCGGCGTGCTCTCAGGCTCGGTGACGATGGAGGCGACCTCGGGCGGGTTGACCACCGGCACGCTCGGCGCGTTCACCGTCGTCCACGCCGCGGCCGCGGACATCGTCCTGAGCGGCTCGACCGCGAACCTCACCTCCGGCGCGACCCGGGCACTCACAGCGACGATCGTGGACGCGGCCGGCAATACCGTCGCCTCCGACAACTCCACTGTCGTCGCCTTCGCGCAGGCCTCCGGCGCGGGCACGGTGTCGGGGACCGGGAACGCCACCGCCTCCGCCGGCGTCGCCACCAAGACGATCACCGGCGTCCTCGCCGGCGCCGTCACGATGGAGGCGACCGCTACCGGGTTGACGACCGGGACGCTCGGCGCGTTCACCGTCGTCCACGGCGCCGCCGCCCAGATCTCCTTGACCGGCTCGACCGCGAGCCTGACCTCGGGCACGGCACGCGCGCTGACGGCGACGATCCAGGACGCGGCCGGGAACACGGTCACCTCCGACAACTCGACGGTGGTCGCGTTCGCGAAGGCGTCCGGTGCGGGCACGGTCAGCGGCACCGGCAACGCGACCGCCTCTGGCGGCGTCGCGACGAAGACGGTCACGGGCGTGCTCGCCGGCTCCGTCACCATGGAAGCGACCTCCGCGGGGCTGACGACCGGGTCTCTCGGCGCGTTCACCGTCGTGCACGGTGCCGCGACGCAGATCGCGTTGACGGGCTCGACGGCGAACCTCACCTCCGGCGCGAACCGGGTGCTGACCGCCACGCTGCAGGACGCCGCCGGCAACACCGTCACGGCCGACAGCACCACCGTCGTCGCCTTCGCCAAGGCCTCCGGCGCCGGCACGGTCAGCGGCACCGGCAACGCCACCGCCTCCGCCGGCGTCGCCACCAAGACGATCACGGGCGTCCTCGCCGGCCCCGTCACCATGGAAACGACCGCGACCGGGCTGACGACCGGGACGCTCGGCGCGTTCACCGTCGTCCACGGCGCCGCCACCCAGATCTCCCTGACCGGCTCGACGGCCAACCTCGCCGCGGGCTCGAATCGCGTCCTGACCGCCACGCTGCAGGACGCTGCGGGGAACACGGTCACTTCCGACAACTCGACCGTGGTCGCGTTCGCGAAGGCATCCGGCGCGGGCACGGTCAGCGGCACCGGCAACGCGACGGCCTCGAGCGGTGTCACGACGAAGACGATCGCCGGGGCGCTCGCCGGCTCCGTCACCATGGAAGCAACCTCCGCCGGCTTGACGACCGGCACGCTCGGCGCCTTCAACGTGGTCGCCGGCCCGGCTGCCCAGATCGAGCTCACGGGCTCGACCGCGAACCTCGCCTCCGGCGCCACCCGCGTGCTGACGGCCACGATCCAGGATGCCGGCGGCAACGTCGTCACCTCCGACAACTCGACCGTGATCACGTTCGCGAAGGCCTCCGGCACGGGCACGGTCGCGGGAACAGGCACCGCAACGGTCTCGAGCGGCGTCGCCACCAAGACGGTCACGGGCGCGCTCGCCGGCGCGATCACGCTCGAGGCGAGCTCGGGCGCGCTGACCGCCGGGTCGCTCGGCTTCACGGTCGTCCACGGAGCGGCGGCCGCCATCGTCCTCACCGGCTCGACCGCCGACCTCACGTCCGGCTCGAACCGGGTGCTGGCGGCAGCGATCGTCGACCCGGCCGGCAACACCGTTACCTCGGACAACTCGACCGTCGTCGCGTTCGCCAAGGCCTCCGGCGCAGGCACGGTCAGCGGCACCGGCAACGCCACCGCGGTCAACGGGGTCGCGACGAAGACGGTCACCGGATCCGTCGCCGGCTCCGTCACCATGGAGGCGACCGCGACCGGGCTCACGACCGGGACGCTCGGCGCCTTCAGCGTCGTCCACGGCGCCGCCGCCCAGATCGCGCTCACCGGCTCGACCGCCGACCTCGCCTCCGGGACGCCCCGCGTGCTGACGGCGACGATCCAGGACGCCGCAGGGAATCCGGTCACCTCCGACAACTCCACCGTCGTCGGCTTCGCCAAGGCATCCGGCGCCGGCACCGTCGGCGGCACCGGCAGCGCCACAGCGTCGGGCGGCATCGCGACGAAGACGGTCACCGGATCCGTCGCCGGCTCCGTGACGATCGAGGCCACCTCCGCCGGTTTGACGACCGGAACGCTAGGCGCCTTCACCGTCGTCCACGGCGCCGCGGCCCAGATCGCGCTCACCGGCTCGACCGCCGACCTGGCCTCCGGCGCGACGCGCGTGCTGACGGCAACGATCCAGGACGCCGCGGGCAACACCGTCACCGCTGACAACTCGACTGTCGTCGCCTTCGCC
>JANPKC010000305.1:0-5166 GCA_031425855.1 Actinomycetes bacterium
CCGCCCGCGCCAAGCGGCGGGCGGCCGGAGGGACGAGGGAACTAGCCGTCGAGCAGGCCGTTCTCCTCGAGGAACTGCTTCGCGACCTCGGCCTCGGGCTGCTGGTCGATGGCGACCGCGGAATTCATCGCGATGATCGCCTCGTCGGTCAGCTTCTCGGAGACGGCGTTGACCGTGTCGGCGAACTCCTCGCCGAGCGCGTCGAGCAGTCCCTGGTCGACGACCGGCGCGACGTTCTGGAACCCGAACTGCGCCTGGGTGTCCTCGAGCACCTTGTACTTCCCGCCGGCGAGCGGCGGGTCGGTCGAGAAGATCGCGGCGACGTCGACCGTCTTCTGGTCGAGCGCCTCGTACGGCGAGATCCCGGCGAACGGGACGAACTGGATCCCGGTGAGCCCGTAGTTCTCGGCGAGGCCCGGCAGACCCTGGGCGCGCGTCTTGAACTCCGGCTGGCCGCCGAGCTTGAAGGCGCCGCCCTTGAACCCGCTCAGGTCCCCGATCGAGTCGATCCCGTCCGCGTCCTCGACGCGCATCGCGAGCGCGTCCGAGTCGGAGAAGGGCGTCATCTCGAGCAGGGTCTGGCCGCGATCCTCGTAGGCGGTCTTCGCCGCCTCGTACGTGGAGTCGGCGCTGTCCTCGGAGCCCTCGGCGCCGTGGACGACGGTGAGCGCGGTGCCGGTGTACTCGGGATAGAAGTTGATCTCGCCCGAGGTGAGAGCCTTGTCGATGATCTCCGTCGAGCCGATGTTCTTCTTCAGCTCCACGGTGTAGCCCTTCGCCTCGAGCGCCTGCGCGTACAGCTCCCCGAGGATGTACTCCTCGGTGAAGTTCTTCGTGCCGATGACGACCGTCGCGGACTTGTCGCCGCCGGCGGCCTCCTCGGTCGTCGCCGCCGCTGTGGTGCCGGCCGCATCGTCGTCGTCGCCGCCGCACCCGGCGACGGTGAGGACGAGAGCCGACAGGATCAGGGTGATCCAGGTGAGCCTTCGCCACGTGGGCTTCATCGGTTGGTCTCCTTCGTCTGAGGACGGGACACTCGCTGAACCCTAACTTCCGACACCAGGCGCAACGGCAGGCGGAGCCGCGGCATTCCCGGCCCGCAAGCCCGCCGGCGTGACCGCGCGCTGGACGAGCGCGAGCCCCAGATCGGCGAGGAGAGCGAGCAGCGAGACGCAGAGCGCCGCTCCGATCACGCCCTCGAGCCGGTAGCTCGCCTGGTTGACGATGATGTCCCCGAGCCCGCCGCCGCCGGCGATCGCGGCGATCGTCGCGGTCGCGATCACGTAGACGGACGAGGTGCGAACGCCTGCGAAGACGAGCGGGAGCGCCAGGGGCAGCTCGACCCGTGTCAGCACCTGCCAGCCGGACATCCCCATCCCACGCGCCGCCTCGACCGCGTCGCGGTCGACGCCGTCGACGCCCGTGTACGCGTTCGTCAGCATCGGCGGCACGGCGAGCACGACGAGCGCGACGAGGACGTTCGTGAACGAGATCCCGAACAGCGGCAGGCCGAAGGCGATCACGGCGAGGCTCGGCAGCGCGCGGCCGAGGTTGCCGACGCTGATCGCGAGGAACGAGCCGCGGTGCAGGTGCCCGAGCCACACGCCGAGCGGTACCGCGACCAGGATCGAGACGCCGATCGCGGCGCCGGAGAGGGCGAGGTGCTCGACCGTCTTCTCGCCCACGAACGACGCGTTGTCGATCACGAACCCGACCGCATCCGCGAAGACGCCCAGCTGGGCGAGGACGGGCGTCACGACACGCGCCTCACGCGCTCCCAGGGCGTCAGCGCCCGCTGGGTGAGGACGAGCACCGCGTCGACCGCGATCGCAAGCAGGACGGCGAGCGCGCCGGCGGCGATGAACTTCGTCTTGAAGAACGTCTTGAGGCCGTCGAGGATCGGCTGTCCGAGGCCCTCGGGGAGGATGAACGCGGCGACGGTGGCGAGGCTGATCGTCGTGACGGTGGCGATCCGGATCCCGGCGATGATCGCGGGCAGCGCGAGCGGCAGCTCGACGCGCCCGAGCGTCTGCATCCGGGTGAGCCCCATCCCGCGCGCCGCCTCGATCACCTCGGGCGGCGTGCTCCGCAGGCCGGTGAGGATGTTCCGGAAGAGGATCAGGAGCGTGTACGAGACGAGCGCGATCTCGACCGTCGTCACGGTCAGCCCGGTGACCGGCACGAGCAGCTGGAAGAGGGCGAGGCTGGGGATCGTGTAGAGCAGGCCGGAGACCGCGGAGAACGGCGTCTCGAACCAGCCGTACCGGTAGGCGGCGAGCGCGGCGGCGAAGGCGATCACGAAGCCGATCGAGACGGCGATCGCGGTCAGCTGCAGGTGCTCGACGAGTCGCGGCCAGAGGATCGTGTCCCAGTTCTCCTCGACCCAGTCGGTGCAGAACGTGCGCTTCTCCCGAACGCACCGGGAGCCCTGGCCGAACTCGGGGATGACCGGGCCGGCGGCGATCACGGTCCCTCGGCCAGCAGGCCCGTGATCCGGGCGAGCGAGAGCGATCCGACCCGCTCGTCGCCGCGCGTGACGACGACCGCGTCCGCGCCCTCGGCGAGCATCGCCGAGACCGCATCGCGAAGGGTCGTCGCCTCGTCGAGGGCGGGGCCGTCGCCGCGCGCCGGCTCCAGCTCGACCTCCGAGAGGCGGCGGAGGGAGAGGCGCTTCAGGCCCCGGTCGGCGCCCACGAACCGCGCCACGAAGTCGTTGGCAGGTTGCGCGAGGATCGCGTCGGGCGTGTCGTACTGCGCGAGCACTCCGCCCACCTGCAGGATCGCGATCCGGTCGCCGAGCAGCACCGCCTCGTCGATGTCGTGCGTGACGAACACGATCGTCTTCGGCACGTGCTCGTGCAGCTCGAGCAGGGCACGCTGGAGCCGCTCGCGCGTGATCGGGTCGAGGGCGCCGAAGGGCTCGTCCATCAGCAGCACCGGCGGGTCGGCCGCGAGCGCCCTGGCGAGGCCGACGCGCTGGCGCTCGCCTCCCGAGAGCTGCGAGGCGTAACGCGCTCGGTAGTCCACGGCCGGGAGATCGACGAGGTCGAGCAGCTCGTCGACTCGGGCCTTGATCTCGGGCCGCTTCCAGCCGAGCAGCCGCGGCACCATCGCGACGTTCTCCGCCACCGTCAGGTGCGGGAAGAGGCCGACCTGCTGGATCACGTAGCCGATCCCCCGGCGGAGCTCGACGGGATCGAGCTCGCGGACGCTGCGGCCGCCGAGGCGGACGTCGCCGGATGTCAGCTCGACGAGCCGGTTGACGAGCTTCATCGCGGTCGTCTTCCCCCCGCCGGAAGGGCCGACCAGGCAGCAGATCTCCCCGGCCGGGATCGACAGCGAGAGATCGTCGACCGCGGGATCCCGGCGGCCGGGGTAGCGCTTCGTCGCGCGGTCGAAGTCGATCTCGACCGCCTGCCGCGAGTCCCTCACCGGAGCAAGCCTAGAGGGTTGGTAGGTTCGCGCGACGATGGCCGACGTCGCCTACATCCCCGGAGAGCGGGGGCGCGAGCGGCGGCCTGCGATCGGCTACGCGATGGTGATCTCGGCGGCGCTCCTGTTCGCGCTGAACGGCACCGTCTCGAAGGTCGTGCTCCAGTCGGGGATCTCGTCGCTCGAGCTGACCCAGGTGCGCGCGACCGGCGCCTTCCTCGGCTTCGCGCTCGTGCTCGCGCTCACGCGTCGGGAGAGCCTGCGGCTGACGCGGCGCGAGCTGCCCTACCTCGTCGTCTTCGGGATCGCGGGCGTCGCGCTCGTCCAGTGGCTCTACTTCGTCTCGATCGGGCGCCTGCCGATCGGGATCGCGCTGCTGATCGAGTACATCGCGCCGATCCTGATCGCGCTCTGGGCGTGGGCGGTCTTCAAGGAGCCGATCCGGCGGCGGATCTGGGCCGCGCTCGTGCTCGCGGTCGTCGGGCTCTCGGTGGTCGTGGAGGTGTGGAGCGGGCTGTCGCTCGACGGGCTCGGCGTCACGGCCGCGCTCTGCGCCGCGGTCGCGTACGCGATCTACGTGCTGATGGCCGAGCGCGCGGTGCGCCGACGCGACCCCGCCTCGCTGACGGCTTACGGCTTCCTCTTCGCGGCGCTCTTCTGGGCGGCCGTGCAGCCGCTGTGGCGGTTCCCGTCCGGCCGGCTCGACGACAGCGTCTCGCTGCTCGGCAACCTGGAGCGCTTCTCGCTGCCGGTCTGGCTGCTGCTGCTCTACATCGTCGTCGCCGGGACGATGATCACGTTCCTCCTGGTCGCCGCGGCGCTGCGGCACATCTCGGCGACCCGCGTCGGGATCGTGGCGATGCTGGAGCCGGTTGCCGCCAGCGGGGTCGCGTTCCTGTGGCTCGGGGAGTCGTTCGGGACCGCCCAGCTGCTCGGCGGCGCGATCGTGCTGACGGCGATCCTGCTCGCGCAGACCGCCCGCTAACTGCGTGAAAACCCTCGCCGGTTATCCCCCAAAAGGGTGACGCCGACGTCCGATAGGTTCGGCATGCTGCCGCCTTATGCAGTTTTCAATGCATATTCGCCTAGTTTTCGTTGCGATTTCGGCCGCGGCAGCGCTCGTCCCAGCCGCCGGAGCAGGGACCCGGGCGACGGCGATGACCCAGAGCGAGCGCTCGCTCCTCGGCGTCGTCAACGACGTCCGCGCCGACCACGGGCTGCGGCCGCTCAGCGTCGACGGGGCACTGACCCGCGCCGCCCGCTCCTACTCGGCGACGATGATCCGGAAGGACGTGTTCACGCACGGGTCGATGGGCGCGCGCCTCGCAGCGCACGGCGCCCGCGGCCCGGTCTTCGGCGAGAACCTCGCCTGGGGAGTCGGCAGCCGGGCGTCGGCGCGCAGCGTCGTCCGCAGCTGGATGGCGAGCCCCGGCCATCGCGCGAACCTGCTTCGCCCGGGCTGGACGCGGATCGGCATCGGCGCCCTCCGCGGCAACTTCCTGGGCTACGACGGCGCGACCGTCGTCACCGCCGACTTCGCCGGCGCCTAGGTCTCGGCCATCAGCGAGCGGAGCTCGCTGAGCTTCTCGCGGCGGAGCTTGTCCCGCTCGCCGCGCTCGAGCCGGTCGAGCAGCGCGCGCACGAGCGGCGCGAGCTCCACGGGGTTGAAGGGCTTCGTGATGTAGTCGACGCCGCCGATGTCGAGCCCGCGGGCGCGGTCGCGGAACTCCGCCC
>JANPKC010000306.1:0-17744 GCA_031425855.1 Actinomycetes bacterium
CGCTACCAGGGTGGGCCGAATGCCGGCCACACGGTGATCGTCGACGGGGAGACGTTCAAGTTCCGGCACCTGCCGTCCGGGATCCTCTCCGGCAAGGTGAGCGTTCTCGGCGCCGGCTGCGTCGTTGACCCGGAAGTGCTGCTCGAGGAGATCGACGGTCTCGAAGGACGCGGGATCGCGTCCGAGCCGCTGAAGATCTCCGGCAACGCGCACCTGATCATGCCGTGGCACATCGCGCTCGACGGGGCGAGCGAGAAGCGGCTCGGCAAGCTCCAGATCGGGACGACGCGGCGCGGGATCGGGCCGGCGTACGCCGACAAGGCCGCCCGGATCGGGATCCGCGTCCAGGACCTGCTCGACCCGAAGATCCTCCGCCAGAAGATCGAGACCGCGCTCGCCGAGAAGAACATCTGGCTCGAGCGCGTCTACGAGCACGAGCCGTTCGAGCTTCGTGCGGTCGCCTCGCGCTACGAGGGGTTCGCACAGCGCCTGCGGCCCTTCGTCGCCGACACGTCGCTGCTCGTCGACGAGGCGATCCGCGCCGGCAAGGACGTCCTGCTCGAGGGGGCGCAGGGGACGCTCCTCGACCTCGACCACGGCACGTATCCCTTCGTCACGTCCTCGAACCCGATCGCGGGCGCCGCGGCGACCGGGATCGGGATCGGGCCGACGCGGATCGACCGCGTGATCGGGGTCTCGAAGGCCTACGTGACACGCGTCGGCGCCGGGCCGTTCCCGAGCGAGATGGAGCCGGAGCTCGCCGCCCAGGTGCGGGAGCTCGGCCAGGAGTACGGCACCGTCACCGGCCGCGACCGCCGACCCGGCTGGCTCGACCTCGTCGCGCTCCGCTACGCCGTGCGGCTGAACGGGATCAGCTCGCTGGCGCTGACCAAGCTCGACGTGCTCTCGGAGTTCGACGAGCTCGAGGTGTGCGTCGCCTACCGCCTGCCCGACGGCTCCGAGACGCGCGACTTCCCCGCCCACCAGAGCGACTTCCATCACGCGGAGCCCGTCTTCGAGACCGTCCCCGGCTGGGCCGAGCCGCTGGACGACTGCGCCACGCTGGACGATCTGCCGGCTGCGGCGCGCGCCTACGTCGAGCTGGTCGAGCGGGAGCTCGAGGTCACGGTCGAGCTGGTCGGAACGGGTGCTGCGCGCGAGCAGGTGCTCGCGCGCAGCTGAAGCTCAGACCGTCTTCCAGGGATCGACGAAGACGTCGTCGAGCAGCCACGTGCCGCTCCCGAGAAGGCCGCCGCGAGGCGTGAAGCGGAGCGAGATGTCGGTGGTAAAGCCGTTCAGCGTCAGCGCGTTGACAGCGCCCCCGGGCTGCAGCATCGGCAGGTTCGGGATCCACGAACCGGACGGGAGCCCGACCGGGAGAAGCGTGACCGACTGCCGCCGGCCGGCTGCGTCCGTGTAGAGCGCCTCGACCTGGAGGTACGAGAGGAATGACCCGCCGGTGGAGAAGAAGCGCACGACCGGGAGCACCAGGCCCATGCACATCGGCGGGCTCGTCGCCGAGCTGCCCGAAGGGAGCCGCAGCGCGCGCGACCCCGGCCCGGCAGCGTGCCAGGGCTCGTTGCCGGAGACGACGCCCGCTCCGCCCGAGAGCTTCCAGCCGGAGAAGCCGGGCTCGAAGTCGCCGCCCGGCATGAGGGTGTAGGGAAGCGGGTCGAGGAAGCGCAGGAAGGGATGGCTCGCCCCGTAGCCGCAGCCGAGCAGCGATCCGTCCGCAGCGTCGGCGCGCGGCGCCGAGGAGGCGAGAAGCGCGCAGAGCGCGAGCGTCAGTACCGCCAGACGCCGAAAGATAGTTCCCGAGAAAGCCGCCGCAAGACCCATGTCATCTCCCTTGAATCGTCCAGAACCGCAGTCCTCGCAGTCTCGTCCGGGGCCGGGGACGGGCATCCCCCTTCCGGGTGAGGCGACCTACGCTGAATCACAATCCCTCGTCCGAGTGAGACGCCGCCGGGGAGAGTTCCGATACTTCGTCGATGAGCACTGCGGCCGAGCTCGATCCAGCCACTGAAGGCCTGCTCGAGGACTCCCGCGCGCGGCGTGGCTCCCGCCTGGCACGGCGCGAGCTCTGGGCGAACGTCTTCCCGGGTGTCGGCTTCGTCGTCGCCGCGACGCTCTTTGCGACTCTGGCCGAGTCGGCGCGCGACCCGTCGCCGCTCGTCGTGCTCGCGCTCGTCGGGGCCTACGCGCTCTCGTACCGGATCGAGTTCGAGATCGGCTCGGGTATGGCGGTTCCGACGCAGCTCGTGTTCGTGCCGATGCTCTTCGTGCTGCCGCTCGGGTTCATCCCGTTCACCGTCGCGGCGGGGATCATGCTCGCGAACGTGGCCGAGATCCTCGAGGGTCGCATTCAGGCGGAGCGTGTGCTCGTCCGGCTGGGCAACGCCTTCTACTCGCTCGGGCCGGTCGTGGTCCTGGCCGCCTTCGGGGAGGCGGCGCCGTCTCTCGCCGACTGGCCGATCTACGTGCTCGCGCTGGGTGCGCAGTTCACGTTCGAGTTCGCGAGCGCGGCTGCGCACGAGCGAATCGGCCTCGGTGTCCCGCCCCGCCTGCTCGTCCGCTACATGAGCCTCACGTGGGCGGTGGACGCCGCGCTTGCGCCGGTCGGGCTCCTCGCCGGCCTCGCGGCCGACGATCACCCTGGTGCCCTCCTCCTGGTGCTCCCGCTCGCGGCGCTCCTGCGCACCTTCGCCCGCGAGCGGCGGGCCCGCGTCGACCACGCGCTCGAGCTCAGCCACGCCTACCGCGGTACGGCCTTGCTGCTCGGCGACGTCGTCGAAGCGGACGACAGCTACACGGGCTCGCACAGCCGCGACGTCGTCTCGCTGTCGATCGCCGTCGCGGAAGAGCTGAAGCTCGACGCCCGCGCCCGCCGGGACACAGAGTTCGTGGCGCTCCTGCACGACGTCGGCAAGATCCGGATCCCGGACGAGATCATCAACAAGCCTGGCCCGCTCACGCCGGAGGAGCGCGCGATCATCGAGACGCACACGCTGATCGGCGAGGAGATGCTCGACCGCGTCGGGGGCGTGCTCGGCAACGTCGGCAGCCTCGTCCGCTCCTGCCACGAGCGCTACGACGGCGGCGGATACCCGGACGGTCTCGCCGGCGACCGGATCCCGCTCGTCGCCCGGGTCGTCTGCGCGTGCGACGCGTACAACGCGATGACAACCGATCGTCCGTATCGCGCCGGCCGCTCGGCCGAGGAAGCCCTGGCGGAGATGTTTCGCTGCTCCGGCACGCAGTTCGACCCGGCCGTCGTCGAGGCACTCGCCCGCGTCGTCTAGCGGACGAGCCCGACGACGAGCACGACGACCGCGACGGCCGGGATCGTCGTGCCGACGACGATCCGGTTCATCAACGCCGGCCGCACGTCGTAGACGCGGGCGAGGATCAGCAGGTGGAACGCGCTCGGCATCCCGGCGAGGAGGTAGAAGGCCGCTGGGATGCTCGCGCCGAGCAGGCTCCCGGTCCCGAGCAGCGCGAGCGGCCCGCCGGCGAAGCGGATCGCGACCGCCCCTGCCGCGCGCCGCAGCTCTTCGGGCGGGCGCGGGACCCGCGTGAGCGTGAGCGAGAGACCGAGCAGGAAGAACCCGTACGGCCCGATCACCGCGCCGACGAGATCCTCGGCCGCGCCGGTCCCGGGCACGTCCACACCGGCGGCCCGGAGCGCGAGCGCGAGCCAGAACGCGTGCAGCGGCGGGTTCGCGAGCACGGCGCGCAGCCGCTGCCGCCGGGGGACGTCGACCTCTCGCCGGCCGTGCAGCCGCGCGATCGCGGTGGAGATCGACGATGCGGGGACGAGCCACGAGAGGCGGTCGTAGAGCACTGCGAGCGCGAGCCCGTCGGCGCCGTAGGCGAGCTGGGCGAGCGGGAAGCCGACGAACCCCGTGTTGCCGAAGCCGGCGGCGAGCGTCAACGCCCCCCGCTCGTCGCGCGCGGTGGCGACGGCGCGCGCATAGCCGTAGCCGGCGAGTCCCACCAGCCAGCTCGCGAGGATCGCCGCGGCGAGCGCACGGCCGAGGCCCTCGTCGAGATCGACGCTCAGGAACGTGACGAAGACGAGCACGGGCGAGAACGTCCAGAAGAAGGCGACCCAGACGGCGTCGCGCAACTGCGCCGGCGCCCCTGCGAGCTGCACCGCGGCGCCGGCGAGGAGGAACAGGAGGAGCAGGAGGCTCTCGACGAGCATCGCGTGAGGCTACTGCCGCTGGGAGTAGACTCGGCCGCCGTGAAGGTGCTCCTCGTGGGGTCGGGCGGACGCGAGCACGCGCTCGCGTGGAAGCTCGCGCAGGCGCCGGGCCTGACCGCGCTGCATGCGGCGCCGGGCAACCCGGGGATCGCGGCTCTCGGAGACTGCCATCCTGTGCGCGCGGACGATGCAGAGGCACTGCTCGGGCTCGCGCGCAGCCTCGACGCCGATCTCGCTGTGATCGGCCCGGAGGCGCCTCTCGTCGCCGGGGTGGGCGACGCGCTGCGCCGCAACGGGGTCCCGGTCTTCGGTCCCGGACGGGGCGCCGCCCGGATCGAGGGGTCGAAGAGCTTCGCCAAAGAGGTCATGGCCGCGGCCGGCGTGCCGACGGCGGAGACGCTGGCGATCGCGCGGCCGCCGTGCGTGGTGAAGGTGGACGGCCTCGCGGCGGGCAAGGGCGTCTTCATCTGCGAGACGGCGGCGGAGCTGGACGAGGGGCTCCGCGCCGCCGCCGCATTCGACGGCCCGATCGTGATCGAGGAGCTGCTCGCCGGCGACGAGCTCTCGATCTTCGCGCTGTCCGACGGGCACCGCGTCGTCCCGCTCGCGCCGGCACAGGACTTCAAGCGGATCGACGACGGCGACTCGGGGCCGAACACGGGCGGGATGGGCTCCTTCTCCCCCGTCCCAGGCTTCGGTGCCGCCGAGGTGGCGGAGCTGGTCGACCAGATTCACGCGCCCGTCGTCGAGGAGCTCGCACGGCGCGGCGCGCCGTTCGTCGGCGTCCTCTTCGCGGGGCTGATCCTGACGGAGTCGGGGCCGAAGGTGCTCGAGTTCAATGCCCGCTTCGGCGATCCGGAGACGCAGTCGATCCTGCCGCGGCTCGCCGGCGACCTGCTCGGGGCGCTCGCCGCGGCCGCGGGAGGCGATCTCGCCGGTGTCGACCTGGCCGTCTCCGACGAGGCGGCCGTGACCGTCGTCCTCGCCGCCGGCGGCTACCCGGAGCAGTCGGACACCGGCACGGCGATCGACGGAATCGGGGAGGCGGAGGCAGGCGGCGCCCTCGTCTTCCACGCCGGCACAGCGCTGCGCGGCGACCGGCTGGTCACGAACGGCGGCCGCATCCTCGGGGTGACGGGTGTGGGCGCGACGCTCGCGGAGGCGCGCGACCTCGCCTACGCGGGCTGCGAGCGAATCCGGTTCGACGGGATGCGGTACCGGCGCGACATCGCGGGCGCCGCGGCCGCTGCGCCGGGCTGAGCCGCATGGTCGACCCGCCGGGGTGGGCGCTAGACTCGCTCGAGTGATTCCGCGCTACTCCCGCCCGGCCATGTCGGCGATCTGGTCGGACGAGGCGAAGCTCCGCCGCTGGCTCGACGTCGAGCTGGCCGCCCTCGACGGCTGGGCCGAGACGGGTGTCGTCGCGCGCGAGACGGTGGAAGCGATCCGGGAGCGGGCCGTGCCCCCCACCCCCGAGCGCGTTGCCGAGATCGAGGCGCGCACGCATCACGACGTCGCCGCGTTCGTCGACGCCGTGGCGGAGCAGCTCGGCGACGACGGGCGCTGGTTCCACTACGGCCTCACCTCCTCCGACGTGCTGGACACCGCGCTGTCGCTGCAGATCCGCGAGGCCGGAGCGCTCGTCCTCGAGGGAGTCGAGCGCGCGTTCGCGGCGGTCGTCGCGCGGGCGGAGGAGCATCGCGACACGGTCACGATCGGCAGGACGCACGGGGTCCATGCGGAGCCGACCACGTTCGGGCTCAAGCTCGCCGGCTGGGCGTTCGCGCTGGAACGCGACCGCGAGCGGGTCGCCAGGGCGCTCGACGGGATGCGCGTCGGCAAGCTCTCCGGCGCCGTCGGGACCTACTCGGCGGCGGATCCGGAGGTCGAGCGGGTCGCCTGCGAGCGGCTCGGGCTCGAGCCGGCGCCGAGCTCGACGCAGATCCTCCAGCGCGACCGTCATGCAGAGGTCTTGAACGCGCTCGCGCTGCTCGCCGCCTCGCTGGAACGGTTTGCGCTCGAGCTCAGGCATCTCGCGCGCACCGAGGTGCGGGAGGTCGAGGAGCCGTTCGGCCGCGGCCAGAAGGGGTCATCCGCGATGCCGCACAAGCGCAACCCGATCGTCTCGGAGCGGATCTGCGGGCTCGCGCGCGTCGTGCGCGGCCACGCCGTCGTCGGGCTCGAGAACGTCGCGCTCTGGCACGAGCGCGACATCTCGCACTCCTCGGCAGAGCGGGTCGTCCTGCCCGACGCGTTCCTCGCCGTCGACTACATGCTCGACCGCTTCGCGTGGCTCGTCGAAGGGCTCGTCGTGCGCACCGAGCGGATGCGCGAGAACCTCGATTCGAGCCACCGGCTCTACTTCAGCCAGCGGCTGCTGCTCGCGCTGGTCGAGTCGGGCCTGTCGCGCGACGACGCCTACCGGCTCGTGCAGCGCCACGCGATGCGGGCGTGGGACGAGGGCCTCGACTTCCCGGAGCTCGCGCGCGCTGACGCGGAGGTCTCGGGGCGAGTCGATCTCGACACGGTCTTCGATCTCGGCTCCTACACGCGCAACGCCGGCATCGTCTTCGAGCGGCTGAGCGCGCTCCGCGCGGAGCACGTCCATGCCTGAGACGGCCGTCCACCTCGGCAGCGGGAAGGTGCGCGAGCTCTACGCGCTCGATGCGGAGCGCCTGCTGCTCGTCGCCTCCGACCGGATCTCGACCTTCGACGTGATCCTGCCGACCGAGATCCCCGACAAGGGCCGCGTCCTGACAGGGCTCTCGGCGTTCTGGTTCGCTCGCACCGGCCACATCGTCCCGAACCACCTCCTTGCGCTGCGCGACGATGGCCGCTCGCTCGAGTGCCGCCGGCTCGAGATGCTGCCGGTCGAGGTGGTCGTGCGCGGTTACCTGTCCGGCTCGGGCTGGAAGGACTATCGCGCGACCGGCTCGGTCTGCGGGCACGAGCCGCCCACCGGGCTCGCCGAGTCGGACCGGCTTCCCGAGCCGATCGTCACGCCGGCGACGAAGGCGGCCTCCGGCCACGACGAGAACATCGACGCGCGAACGGCGGCCGGGCTCGTCGGCGCAGAGCGCTGGGCCGAGGTCGAGGCGGTGGCGCTCGCGCTCTACGAGTTCGCCTCGACGCACGCCGAAGCGCGCGGGATCATCCTCGCCGACACGAAGTTCGAGCTGGGGCTCGACCGCGCGGGGACGCTCGTCCTCGGAGACGAGGCGCTGACGCCCGACTCCTCGCGCTTCTGGCCCGCCGACCAGTACGCGCCCGGTGGCCCGCAGCCCTCCTACGACAAGCAGTACGTCCGCGACTACTGCGAGAGCCTCGGCTGGGACAAGACCGATCCCGGGCCGGAGGTGGCCGCCGATGTCGTCGCCGGGACGCGTGCCCGGTACGTCGACGCCTTCGAGGTGCTGACGGGGATCGCGTTCGACGCCTACCTCGCCGATCCGCAGGTCGTGCTGCGGTGAAGGTCCTCGCACTCTCGTGAGGGTGACCGTGCTCGTGCGGCCGAAGGGCGGCATCCTCGACCCCCAGGGCGAGGCGGTGCAGGAGTCGCTGCGCAAGCTCGGCTTCGCCGTCGGCGGCGCGCGCGTCGGCCGGCTCGTCGACCTCGAGGTGGACGCACCGACCGCGGAGGAGGCGAAGGCCCAGGTGGAGCGCATGTGCCAGGAGCTGCTCGCCAACCCGCTGATCGAGAGCTTCGAGATCGAGGTCGACGGGGCGTGAGCGACCGGCCCAAGGTCGCCGTGCTCGTCTTCCCCGGCTCGAACGACGACCGCGACGCCGCCTGGGCCCTCGGCGCGCTCGGCGCCGACGCCGAGCTGGTCTGGCACGCCGAGACCGAGCTGCCGCGCGGCACCGGCGCCGTGGTGCTCCCCGGCGGCTTCTCCTACGGCGACTACCTGCGCTGCGGTGCGATCGCGCGCTTCGCCCCGGTGTTGGACGCTGTCCGCGGTTTCGCGGCCGACGGTGGCCCGGTGCTCGGGATCTGCAACGGCTTCCAGATCCTCTGCGAAGCCGGCCTGCTGCCAGGCGTGCTGCGCCGCAACCGCGACCTCGAGTTCGTCTGCCGCGACGTGCGCCTGCGTGTCGAGCGAGCCGACACGCCCTTCACGGCGCGCTGCAAGGCGGGTCAGGAGCTGACGATCCCGGTGAAGCACGGCGAGGGCTGCTGGTACGCGGACGAGGAGCTGTACGGCGAGCTGGAAGCCGCGGGCCAGCTGGTGCTCCGCTACGCGGAGGACTGCAACGGCTCGGTCGGCGACGTCGCCGGTGTCTGCAACGAGGCGCGGAACGTCCTCGGCCTGATGCCGCACCCGGAGCATGCGGTCGACCCGCTGCTCGGCTCGGGCGACGGAGCGCTGCTGCTCGCGGCGCTCGTCGACGCCGCTCGCGGGCGAACGCTCGCGACCGTCTGACCGGGAGCGCCGCGTCAGAGCCGCAACACCTCCTCGAGGCCGGGGTGCTTCGCAAGCGCCGCGCGCAGGCGCTCGAGATCGCGCAGCCGCAACGTCACCGGCCCGCGCCGCGCGACACCGTCGGTGGCGTAGGCGAAGCGGACGAGCCGCTCGCCCTTGCCGTCCTCGAGCAGCTGCACCAGCGAGGCGAAACGCTTGCCGCCCGACTGCTGTGGCAGCCGCAGCTCCTCGACGAGCGTCGCGGGGCCCCAGGGAGTCGCCGCCTTGGTCGTTCCGGTACCCATGCCCGAGACGCTACGCGGCAGCCTGCAACGAGAGATCGACGCGTTCGTGCCGAAACCGGATCAATCGCTCCACCGTTGACCCCACATGCCGAGAGCGATCTGGAGCGGCACGATCTCGTTCGGGCTCGTCAGCGTCCCGGTGCGGATGTACGGCGCGATCGACGAGTCCGACCTTCGCTTCCATCTCGTCCACGAGCGCGACGGCGGCAGGATCGGCTACCAGAAGGTCTGCAAGGCCGAGAACGAGCCGGTGCCGGACGACGAGATCGTGAAGGCGTTCGAGGTCGAGCGGGACGAGCTGGTCGTCCTCACCGACGAGGACTTCGCGGCGGCGAAGGTCGAGGGCGTGAAGACGATCGAGATCTCCGACTTCGTCCCGTACGAGGAGATCGACCCGATCTACTTCGAGCGCACGTACTACCTCGGGCCGCAGGACGGCGGCGAGAGGGTCTACGCGCTGCTCCGCGAGGCGATGGAGGCGACGGGCCTGGCGGCGGTCGGCAAGTACGTGCTGCGCGACAAGCAGCACCTCGGCTGCCTGCGGGTGCGGGAGGGGGTGATCACGCTCGAGAAGCTCTTCTTCCACGACGAGATCAGGCCCGCGAAGGAGATCGCGCCGCGGAAGTCGAGGGTCCCTGCAGCGGAGCTGAAGCTCGCAACGGCCCTGATCGAGCAGTTCAAGGGCAGCTTCGAGCCCGAGCGGTACGAGGACACCTACCGGGAGGCGCTGTGCCGGATCATCAAGGCGAAGCAGAAGGGCGAGACGATCGCCGCGGTGCCGGCCGCCGAGGACGAGGAGCCGGCCGATCTGCTGGCCGCCTTGAAGGCGTCGGTCGACGCCGCGAAGCAGACCAGGAGCTCGAAGCGAAAGCCCGCGCGCAGGAAACCCGCGGCGCGCAAGAAGGCCCCGGCCAGGCGCTAGCCCGGGCTCACCACTGCTTGCGGCGCGCCTTGATCGGTGGCGTGCTCGTGATGTGGAACGCGCGGCAGCGGCCGCACCGGTAGGGCCGCTTGAACGTGAACGCGCCGAACTTCCGCGCCATCGCGGCGATCGCCTGCTGCGCGTCGCGCACGGTCGGATATCTCGTCTTCGTGCACGTCCTGCGCCTGACGGCCATGCCTCTTCGATCGACCGCCGGGCGCTGCGGCATTAGCGGAACGTGAGAGCGCGCCGTCGGCACCGTCAGGCCTGGCTGTCGAGCCCGCTGACGCCCCAGGTGTCCGAGAGGAGATACCCCTCCGGGAACGGATCGTCCGGGTCGACGTAGAGCTGCGTCACGCCCGTGACGAAGGCGCTGCCGCGGATTGCGGGCACGATCGCCGCCCGGTCGCCGACGCGGGTCTCGGCGACGATCCGGCCGTCGAAGGTGGAGCCGATCGCGGAGGCATGGGTCATCGCGTCGCCGACGCCCATCAGGCCGCGGGCGTGCAGCACGGCCATGCGTGCCGACAGGCCCGTCCCGGTCGCGGAGCGGTCGAGGCGGCCGGGCGCGACGACGACCGCGTTCCGCGTCACCTTCCCCACGCCCTGCCACGGCTCCGCGAGCTGGACGATGCTGACGCCCGCGATCGCCGGGTTCTCCGGGTGGGAGCACGGGAGCTGCTCGCGCGCGGCGGCGCGGATCCGCTCCCCGGCCAGCGAGAGCTCACGCGCCTCGTCCGGCTCGATCGCGAAGCCGAGCGCCCGAGCGTCGGCGATCGCATACCACATGCCGCCGTAGGCGACGTCGACCGAGATCGTGCCGAGGCCCTCGACCTCGAGTGGCGCGTCGAGCCTGTCGGCGAAGCAGGGCACGTTCGTGAGCTCGACGCTCTCGCAGCGGCCGTCGCGGCAGGCGGCCCGCACCTCGACGACGCCGCCGGGTGCCTCCAGCCGCAGCATCGTCTCGGGCTCGGTCATCTCCACCATCCCGGTCTCGAGCAGGACGGTCGCCGTGCAGATCGTGTTCGAGCCGGACATGGCCGGATACTCGGTCGGCTCCATGATGATGAAGCCCGCGTCGCAGCCCGGCCGCGTCGCGGGCACGACGAGGTTCGCGTGGCAGGCGACGCTCCCGCGCGGCTCGCGCAGCAGCAGCTTCCGCAGAGCGTCGCCCTCGCGCTCGAGCGTCTGCATCTGCTCGAAGACCGTCGCCCCTGCCGGTGGGAGCACGCCGCCGACGACGACGTTGCCGATCTCGCCGCCCGCATGGCAGCCGACGACGGTGATCATCCGCTGCGAGCGCAGGGCGGGCCCTAGAGCTTGCGGATCGCGTCGCCGGTCGAGACCGTCCCCGGCTCGACGACCTTCGCGTTCAGCCCGCGCAGCCGGAGGTGGCGGTGCTGTTTCGTGTTCACGAACCGGTGCGCGTCGGCGCCGAAGCGGGCGACGAACTTGGCGCAGCCGGTGTGCGGCTCGGCGGTCACCTCGATCACGGCCGTGCCGAGCGCGAGCCGCGTTCCCGGCGGCAGGTTCGCCTCCGAGAGGTCGAGGTCGACGTAGAGCTGGTCGCCGGCGAGGGCCCAGCGCTCACGGTCACCCGCCGCGACGAGGTCGACGACGCGCGCGCTCATCACGTTCAGCTGCATGTCCGGGTGCCCGAGCCCGTCCTCGGTGCGCCTGCTGCCGCGAACACGCCAGTTGTCGCCGACGAGCCCCTCGGTCAGGTCGAGGACGCCCTCCGCGAGCACCTCGCGCTCGCCCTCGGCGGGCCGCCGCACGATCAGCTCGACGACGCCCTCGGCGGCGGGCGCACGCCGGATCTCGTCGAGACCGGCCTCGAGCTCCTCCGTGTTCAGGTGCCGCGCGACGTCCGTGGCCATGCCACGGTTCTATCACGACCGATGAGTCTCGCCGGCTTCGCCGGTCTGATCTGCGACGGCAACGACAGGAGGACGAGATGGCAGCGCTCGACCGGCAGTTCACCGCAGTCCTGCAGAAGAGCCCCGCCAAGGGCGGCTGGACGTACGTCGTCTGGCCCGAGTCGGCCGCGTTCTTCGGCACGCGCGGGCTCGTGAAGGTGCGCGGGACGATCGACGGGCACCCGTTCCGGAGCTCGTTCATGGCGCTGGGAGACGGCACCCACAAGCTGCCGGTCACGGCCGAGACGCGGCGTGCGATCTGCAAGGAGGCAGGCGACACGGCTACGGTGCGGCTGGAGGAGCGGCTCGACGCCTGACGGGTCAGCCGGACAGGAACGACTCGAGACGCCCGGCCTCGTCCTCGAGCTCGCGCCGGGCCGTCCGCGACAGCGGCTCGAAAGGCTCGGTGACGACGCGCCCGTCCTCGACGCGCCACTTCCCGGCGACGAAGCCGTCGACGAGGAACGTCTGCGCGACGTCGCCGTTCATCAGGATCACCGTCTTCCGGTGGGCCTCCGGGAGCACCCGCGTCCGGTCCGCGAACGCGAGCAGCACGTTGTCCCACTTGGGCAGGAAGCGAACCGGGGCGGGGGTCGCGGGGCCCGGCAGGGGCGCCCCCGGGACGTCGAAGAGCTCGCGCCCCTGCTCGTCGCGGAAGCGCCGCAGCTCGAGCAGGTCGAGCGCACGCTGGAGCTCCGGCACACGCATCATCGACCACGCCCGGATGTCCCGGCGGGATGCGGGGCCGAAGGCCTCGAGGTACCGGCGCAGGATCTCGGCCCTCGCGTCGACGGGGACGTGCGCCTCCGGCTCCTCGATCGCGACGAAACGTCCCTCGGGACGCCCGCGCCAGAGGGCGGTCTCGTGGTGGTGCAGCACGTGCGCGCGCACGCGGGCGGCCCGCCAGGCGCGCCGCGCGTCGATACCGGTGAGTCCGTGCTCCCGCTCCAGGCGCGCGAGCGCCTCGGTGGTGGTGACCGGGCCGGCGGCGGCGAGCGCGCGCACGGACGGCGCGAGACGCTTCGCGGTCGCCCCTTCCGACGGGAAGTTCGTCTCGCTGAGCGCGGCACGCAGGAGCCCGTAGTCGCGCCGGGTGACGAGGTGCAGGGTCTGGCGCATCACGGTCGCCTTGACGACGGCGGCCTTCGCGAGCTCCCGCTCCAGCGCGTCGTGCCGGAAGCTCGACGTGCGCGTCCAGATGCCGACGTACGGCGCCGCCGGCCACTGCGCCTGCATCCCGACCAGGCGCTCGATCACCGCCACCGCCGAGAGCCGTTCGCGGGCCAGGAGGAGCTGCCGCGCGAGGGTCGCGCGGTTCAGCTCGCGCAGCGTCAGGACACGCTCGGCCACGCGCCCACGCTACATAGCGCCTACTCGCAGCCGCGGCGAGCGAGACCGAGCAGGTCTGCGTAGACCTCGGAGTAGTCGCGGCTCGGGAGCTGCTCGATCGCCTCCCGGATCGCCACGCACCGGTGCGGCTCGTCGATCGTCCCGTCGACGTACCAGTCGTCGATCACCGCCTTCCATTCCGCGGTGGCCACCTGGGTCGACACGTCCGAGCCCGGCGTGCTCGCCGCCGGCGAGGAAGCGGGCTCCGAGTCGGAGCAGCCGGCCAGGGCCACGCAGACGAGCACGAGCGACGCCTTGACCGACATGCGCCGGAAGCTACAGCGCCGACGTCACGATTCCGTGAAGGCGACCGGGACGACCGCGCCGGTAGCGCAGCCACACGCTGCCGCTCGAGGTCGATGCAGCCTCGACGAGCTCCAGCTCGCGACGGGCGGGTAGCCCCGCGAAGAGCCGGGGGCCGACGGGGTCGAGGACCCGTCCGACGGCGAGGCAGAGCTCGTCGACCAGATCTTCGGCGAGAAGCGACTTCGCGAGGGTGATGCTGGCGTGGACCCCGACGTCGGCCTGGGCGCGCGCCTTTACCTCTGCCACAACCTGCGCGAGCGGGCCCGAGACCGATTGCGCGTTCGTCCAGGTGCCGGCGAGCGGCGTCGAGGTGACGACGTACTTGGGAATCGCGTTGATGAAGTCCGCGAACGGTTGCTCGTCGGAGGTGGGCCAGTAGCGCGACCACTCGTCGTAGGTGCGGCGGCCGAGGAGGACGGCGCCCTGCCGGGCGAGCATCTCCGCTTCGAGGCGCGCCAGTTCCTCGTCGAAGACGGGCGCGCCGTCGCCGTCCCCGGTCTCGGGGAAGTAGCGGTGCGGGTCCTCGGTTGCGCCGTCGAGCGAAACGAGGGTGTAGAGCACGATGTTGGTCAAGTCGTTTAGGGGCTAGGTGCTCGAGCGCTCGATCAGCTCGACCCGGTAGCCGTCCGGGTCGCGAACGAAGGCGATGAACGAGCCGCCCTCGCGCACCTGGTACTTGGGCTTCTCCGGCTCGATCCCCTGCCCGCCGAGCGCAGCCAGCGTCCCGTCCATGTCGTCGACGGTGATCGCGATGTGGCCGTAGCCGGTGCCGACCTCGTAGGAGTCGACGCCGAAGTTGTAGGTCAGCTCGAGCCGGTCGCCGTCGCCGGGCAGGCCCATGAAGACGTTGATCGCCTCCTCGCGGATCGGCATCCGCGCGCGCTCCTCGAACCCGAGCGCCTCGTAGAAGGCGACCGAGCGGTCGATGTCGGTGATCCGGTAGCAGGTGTGGATGAGCTCCATCGGTTCGTCCTCTCGCTCGTTGACTTTGGCTGTCCCGGCGTTCTATAAGACTCAACCGCTACAGCTTGGAGGATCTCATGGTGCGCCGCGTCAGCCTTCCGTCTCTCGTCCTGCTGGCGCTGCTCGCCGCGCTGCTCGGCTTCGCGCGTCCCGCCGCCGCCGAGATCGGCCCGCCCTGGTGCGGAACACCGGAGCCGGACGCCGCGGCGGCGCTGCCGTCGACCGGCACGAGCTTCCCGCACATCCCGGTCTACGCGATCGGCTGCACGCTGGCCGACATCCAGACGAGGAGCCTCGACGGCCGCATGAGCCTCGAGGTGCACGGCACGTCTGCCACAGGGCGCCCCCTGTACAAGGTCGTGATCAACCAACTGAAGAGCGCCAAGCAGAAGTCGGCCTTCACGCACTGGTCGACCCTGCGTCGCGAGGCGCTCAGCAATCCGGCCACGGCCCAGCGGCAGGTGCGCGCGTGGCGCGACGACGTGAAGGTGCCGCTCTACGTCCAGGGCGGCATACACGGCAACGAGTACGAGGGCGTGGACGCGAACATGCGCACGATCGAGCGCCTCGCGACGACGCCGTACGGCACCGATCCCGAGGTGGACGCGATCCTCGACGGCGCGATCGTCGTCTTCAACGTGATCCAGAACCCGGACGGCCGCGTCGCAGGCACGCGCGCGAACGGGAACGGCTTCGACCTCAACCGTGACTTCCTGACGCAGTCGCAGTCCGAGACGAAGGCGTCGGTCCGGATCATGCAGGAGTGGCTGCCGCCGGAGACGCTCGACCTGCACGGCTACGTGACGCCGACGCTGATCGAGGCGACGACGAAGCCGCACAACCCCGGCATCGACTACGACCTCTGGCTGAAATGGAACCAGTCCCGGATCGACGCGAACGAGGCGGCGCTGAACGCGGTCAATCTCGGGGTCACGCGCCCGATCAACGACTGGTGCTCCGACGGCAGCATCTCGGTGCAGGGCGGGCCCTGCCCGGACGGCCGGCCGGCCGGCCCGGCGGTCGCCGAGAGCTGGGACGACTGGGGCCCGTTCTACACGCCGATGTACTCGCAGCTCGTCGGCCTGAACGGCTCCACGGTCGAGATGTGCCGGTCGGAGACCATCAGCACCGACCCGCTCAACCGCTGCTACCTGAACGCCGACCCGGATCCGGCGAAGAACCCGATCGGCCGCAACGCCGCGCTGCTCGCGCAGCTCGTGACGACGTGGTCGACGCTGGTCTACGACACGGCCAACCGGAACGACCTCCTGCACGACCAGCTGGAGATCTACCGGCGCGGCGTCGCCGGCGAGGCGCGCCCCCCGTGCTGCCCGGCGCCGTTCGACGTCGAGAACAACTGGATGCACGAGTTCCCGAGCGCGTACGTGATCCCGGTCGGCTCGGGCCAGCGCAGCGACCCCGAGGCGAACCGCCTCGTCGACTGGCTGCTCTTCAACGGGATCGAGGTGCGGCAGCTCCGCTCCGACTCGCTGATCCTCGGCCAGGACGTGAAGGCCGGCTCCTACGTCGTCGACATGCGCCAGGCCCACCGCGGCCCCGCCGAGACGTCGCTCGGGATCGGCGTCGACGTCTCCAGCCGGATCGGCATCCTCTACGCGCCGCCGGCGGCGTGGAGCCACGGCTACCTCTGGGGCGCGGACGTGCTGCAGGTGCCGAACGGCGTCGCGTTCACGGCCAAGACGACACAGCCGATCGCGAAGCCGATCGTCCTCCGCGGCGGGATCGAGAGCGGCGCGGCCGACTCCTACGCGCTCGAGATCGACTCTGCGACCGCGGTGCGGACGCTGAACGCGCTGCTCAAGGGCGGCCTGACCGCGAAGCTCGCGACGGCCCCGTTCGCGTCGGGCGGCGTCAGCTTCCCGGCGGGCACGGTGCTCTTCGACGACGCCACGGCCGCGACGATCGGCCCGGCCGCACGGGCCGCCGGCCTGACGCTCCGCCGGGTCGCGACGGCGCCGGCAGGGCTCGAGGACATCGACCGCTCGCCGCGGATCGCGGTCTTCTCGAACGCCCTCGACCAGAGCATCTGGTCGCTGCGGAACCTCGGCTTCACCGCCGACCCGGTCGGCACGACGGCGCTGATCGGCGCAGGCGACCCGCTCGCCGGCTACGACCTCGTCTTCAGCACCGCCAACTACCCGGCGAACACGCCCGCCAACGCAACCGCCCGGGCGCGGCTGGCGGCGTTCTTCGCCGCCGGCGGCGGCTGCATCGGCGGCGGCGCGAACGGGGCCGCCTTCATCACGAACGGAGGGCTGGCAACGGGGCTGACGGCCGCCACGCGGGCCGGCAACGGCCGCAGCGGCATCGTCTTCTGGGACAACACGGGCGGCGCCGCGAGCCCGCTCACCGGCGCGTACCCGTCCAGGGACACGGCCATTGTCGACCCGCCGACCTGGTTCACGGGCGTTCCGGCCGGCTGGTCGATCGACGCCAACCTGCCGATCGCCGGGTTCTTCGCCGCGGGGCTCTGGCTGATCGACGCCGCGTCGGCGTCGGCGCCGGGTGCCCCGATGATCGCGCACGGCACGAGCACTACGGCCGGGGCTCCCCGGCTGGCCGCGTTCGCGTTCAACCCGCTCTACCGGGCCGACCCCGAGCGCGAGTGGCCGGCGCTCGCGTCGGCGGCTCTCTGGGCCGACCGGTAGGTGATCGACGCCGAGGAGCACACGCGACGGCGCGAGCGGCTCGGAGAGCTGCTCGCCCGTCGCGGCCTCGACGCGCTCTTCGTGCCGCCGTCGTCCGATCTCGAGTACCTGACCGGGATCGAGCGCGACCTGCCCACGTTCGGGAACATCTCCTACGCGCACGGCTGGGTCACGGGCGCCTTCCTCGCGCCGGGCCGCGAGCCCGTCTACGTGCTGCCGCGGATGTTCGTCCGCTTCCACCTCGACGGCGACCCCCCGCCCGGGACGATCGTCGTCGAGGACGACGGCGACGGCAGGGCGGCTCTCCGGCAGGCCCTGGGCGAGCTCGGCGGGCCGCGGCGGATCGCGCTCGGCCAGCGTTCCTGGGCCGAGACGGTCGTCGAGCTGCTTGCGGCCGCCCCGGGCGTCGAGCTCTCGGAGGGCTCCGCGCTCGTGAACGAGCTGCGGCGCGTCAAGTCGCCGGTCGTGCTCGAGCTGATGGCGCGGGCGTGCCTGATCGCCCGCGAGACGATGGCGGCGGTCGAGCCGCTCGTCGTCCCCGGCACGTCGATGTCGGACCTCGCCGAGCAGGTCGAGCACGAGCTGCGCGCCCGCGGCTCGCGCTGCCCCTCCTTTCCGACGCACATCTTCACCTGGGGCGAGCGGCGGCTCGACTCCGGCGGGC
>JANPKC010000307.1:0-9443 GCA_031425855.1 Actinomycetes bacterium
GCGCGCGGCGGCCTCGAGCCCGGGCTGCACCGCTTCCCGGACGAGCTCGACCGCGAGATCGCGCGGACGAAGCTCGCGACGCTCGGACTCGAGCTCGGCGAGCCGACGGACAAGCAGCGTGAGTTCCAAGCGCGCTGGGACGTCTAGCGGTGCCATAGGGTTGCGCCGTGCCGTTCACGCTCAGGAACATCAAGGAGGATCTGGAGGACATCGGCTTTCGGTTCGACGGTGCGCCGGACCTCGAGTTCCGCGCGGCGACCAAGGTGCTCGCACTCGAGAAATCCGCCCTGAGCTACCAACGCGTCCCGCCCGGCTATCGCTTTCCGTACGGGCATACGCACAAGAACCAGGAGGAGGTGTACGTGATCCTCCGCGGGAGTGGGCGGATGAAGGTCGACGACGAGATCGTCGAGCTCGAGGAGTGGGACGCGGTGCGCGTCCCACCCGGTACGTGGCGAGGTTACGAGGCAGGGCCGGAGGGCCTCGAAATCCTGGTCATCGGCGCGCCCAATCTCGGCGATGATCCTCGCGAAGACGTCGATGGCCAGCGCGACTGGTGGGCTGACTAGGCGGGGACAGTCCCGGGGACAGTCCCCGAACGGAACGGCCTCGAAAGCGTGTCGAAAATGTGACGGCCGGCTAGCCGCGGGCGACTTCGGCGACGAGCTCCGCCGCCTCCGTCGGCGAAGTGCCGACGCGGATGCCCTTCGCCTCGAGCGCTTCCTTCTTCCCCTGCGCCGTGCCGGACGAGCCGGAGATGATCGCGCCCGCGTGGCCCATCGTCTTCCCGGGCGGGGCGGTGAAGCCGGCGATGTAGGCGACGACGGGCTTCGTCATCTGAGCCTCGATGAACGCGGCCGCCTTCTCCTCCTCGTCGCCGCCGATCTCGCCGACCATGACGACGAACTCGGTCTGCGCGTCGGCCTCGAACTTGCCGAGCACGTCGATGAACGAGGAGCCGACGACGGGGTCGCCGCCGATCCCGACGATCGTCGAGTTGCCGAGGCCCATCTGGGTCAACTCGTGCCCGATCTGGTAGGTCAGCGTTCCGGAGCGCGAGACGAGGCCGATGTTCCCCTCGGTGAAGATCTCGGCCGGGATGATCCCGACGTTCGCCTTCCCGGGCGAGAGCGCACCGGGGCAGTTCGGGCCGAGCATGGTCACGCCCCTCGGCTTGATGAAGTTGTAGATCTGGAGCATCTCGTGCGCGGGCAGCCCCTCGGCGATGCAGATCACGGTCTCGATGCCCGCGTCGACCGCCTCGTAGATCGCGTCGGCGGCGAAGCGGGCGGGGACGAAGACCATCGTCGTGTTCGCGCCCGTCTCCTCGACCGCGTCTGCGACCGTGTCGAAGACCGGGATCCCCTCGACGTCCTGGCCGCCCTTGCCGGGGGTGACGCCGGCGACGACCTGGGTGCCGTACCGCTTGTTGCGCAGGCCGTGGAACGAGCCCTCCGAGCCGGTCAGGCCCTGGACGACGAGCTTCGTGTCCCTGTCGACGATGATCGCCATCAGCGCTTCCTCGCCTTGAAGACGAGCTTCGTGTCCACGTACTCGTCGCCCTCGATCTGCATGGCGAGCAGCTCCTTGACGAGCGGTCGGTCGTCCTCGGGCGTGCCGGAGCGGTCGAGCCACGCCTCGAGCGGATGCCGCTTCTCGAACGCCTCGACCGCTTCGATCTCGAGCCCTGCCGCCTCTAGCATCCCCCGCCACTCGTCCTCGGTGTAGGAGCGCACGTGCGTCGGGTCGCGCAGCTTCTCGGCCGCCTCGACCTCCTCGCTCACGTAGAGCGTGTCCTCGATCACGACGAGCTCGTTCGAGACGCGCGCGATCTCGGCGACGGCGGCCGCGATGTCCTCGAAGTGGTGCGGCGCGATCCGCGAGACGACGAGGTCAAAGGCGCCGTCCGCGAACGGGAGATCCTCGGCGCGGCAGATCACGTCCGGCTGCATTCCGGGAGCGGGATCGGCGCTGACGACCTGCAGCCCGGCCTCGCGCAGGCGCCGGGCGACGTGGCCGCCGCCGGTGGCGACGTCGAGCGCTGTCTCGCAGCCCTCGGCCCAGCGCACGATCAGGTCGAGATCCTCGCCCTCGCGCTGCTCGGGCGCGTTCCGGTAGGCCTCGGCGCGGGAGCTCCAATCGCTCATCGGGCGAGCTCCACGGCCTTGCGGGCGCCGTCGAGCATCGTCGCCTCGACGTACAGCCCCTCCGGCGCCGCGTCGGCGAGCACCTTGCGGCCCTCCTCGGCGTTCGTGCCGTCGAGCCGCACGACGATCGGCTGGGCGATCGTCATCCGCTCCAGGGCGGCGAGGATGCCCCGCGCGACCTCGTCGCAGCGCGTGATCCCGCCGAAGATGTTGAAGAAGATCGACTTCACCTGCGGGTCCTGGAGAATCACCTCGAGCGCGTCGACGACGCCTTCCGCGTCGCCGCCGCCGCCGAGGTCGCAGAAGTTCGCCGGCGTGCCGCCGACGAGCGCGATCACGTCGAGCGTCGACATCACGAGCCCGGCGCCGTTGCCGAGGATCCCGACCTCGCCGTCGAGCTTCACGTACGTGACGCCCTTCTCGCGTGCCAGCGCCTCGAGCGGGTCGGCGGCGTCGACGTCTCGCATCTCCGCGATGTCCGCGTGCTTGTAGAGCGCGTTGTCGTCGACCGTGAACTTGGAGTCGAGCGCCTTCACCTCGCCCTCGGGCGTGACGATCAGCGGATTGATCTCGCAGAGCATCGCGTCGGTCTCGACGAACGCCTCGTAGAGCTTCCCGACGATCGCGGCGATCTGCTTCTGCTCGCCCGGGTCCTCGACGCCGGCGCCGTAGATCAGCCGCCGCGCCTGCCACGGCTGGAAGCCCTCGAGCGGGTCGACGTGCAGGCGGACGAGCGCGTCGGGCGTCTTCTCGGCCACCTCCTCGATGTCCATCCCGCCCTGCGTCGTGAACATGAAGAGCGGCTTCTTGACGCCCCGGTCGAACGTGATCGAGAGGTAGTACTCCTTCTCGATCTCGGACGCGCTCTCGATCCAGAGCGTGCGCACGACGTGGCCGCGGATGTCGAGACCGAGGATCTGCTCCGCCTTCGCCCCCGCGTCGGCGGGGTCGTCGGCGAGCTTGATCCCGCCGGCCTTGCCGCGGCCACCGGTGAGCACCTGGGCCTTGACGACGACCTGGCCGCCGATCTCCTCGGCCGCGGCGCGCGCCTCCGCAGCGGTCTTCGCCGGCCGCCCGTCCGAGACGGGGATGCCGAAGCGCTTGAAGAGCTGCTTGCCCTGATACTCGTAGAGGTCCAAAGCGACGGCGAGTCTAGCTGCGTAGATTGGCCGGGTGCGCCGGACCGTGCTGCTCCTCGCCGCCCTCCTCCTGGCCGGCTGCGGCCGCGCCGATCCGAGGCCGATCGAGCCGGCGCGGCCTGCCGAGCCGCAGCGCGCGGAGCTCGGCTGGAGCGAGAACCACGTCGCGGCCGGGAAGGGTCAACTCGTCTTCGAGGTGGCCTCGCTCGCGGTGACCGAGGACGGCTGGTCGGCCGACGTCGCCGTCACGAACCGCACGGCCTATCGCTTCGACGTCGACACGGGGCCGTCCGGCTACGGCTTCGGCCTGATGCTCCTGCCGACCGGCGACCAGCGGACGGTCGAGGAGCTGAACCGGGAGGGGCTGCTGCCCGCGATCCGGGAGGCGAGGACGATCGAGCCGCCGCCCCCGGCAGTCCTGCGGCCGGGCGTGACCTGGCGCGGAACCCTGAGCGCGCCGGGGTCGCTCGCCGACGGGAGCTGGGTCCGCGTCGTCTTCGGCACGTTCCGGGGACAGGGCGACGTTCCCGGTGAGTTCGAGCGCGTGGTCTGGTTCACCGACCGCACGCACCGCCTCTGACGCGACCTTGTAACCTCCGCGCCTCGAACGTTCCCGCCGTCGAGGAGGAGCAATGGACGAGCAGAGCACGACGCTGACAGACGACGAGATCCTGAGCGTCGAGGACGACGAGATCGCGCCGATCACGGACGACGCTGACGGCGACGACACGGACACCACCGATGGTGACTCGAGCGACGCCGACGCGGACGATTCCGACTCGGACGCCGCGTAGCGACGCCGCTCTCGCCCGCGCGGTCGCGCCGCTCGAGGTCGAGCGGTTCCTCGCGGAGCACTGGGAGCAGCAGCCGCTCGTCGTCCCGCGCGGGGAGGAAGGCCGTTTCGACGACCTCCTCTCCACGCGGGACGTGGAGCGGCTGATCACCGAGACCGGGATCCGGACGCCCGCGTTCCGGCTCGTCAAGGCCGGCGCGACCGTCTCCGGGTACGCCGCCGACCTGTCGTGGCGTCCCGCCCCCTTCACCGGCGTCGCGGACGTCCGCCGCGTGCTCGCCGAGTTCGAGCGGGGCGCGACGATCGTGCTCCAGGGCCTGCACCACCTCTGGCTGCCGCTCGCGCGGTACTGCCGCCACCTGGAGGCGTTCCTCGGCCATCCGGCGCAGGCGAACGCGTACTACACCCCGGCCGGGTCGCAGGGGCTGCCGGTGCACCACGACACGCACGAGGTGATCTCGCTGCAGGTCGCCGGCTCGAAGCGCTGGCTCGTCTACGAGCCGGTGCTGGAGCTGCCGCTCAAGAACCAGCGCTACCGCTCGGCTCTCGGCGAGCCGGGCGAGCCGGTGCTCGACGTCACGCTCACCGCGGGCGACACGCTCTACCTGCCGCGCGGCTGGCTCCACCAGGCGCTGACCTCGGAGACCGACTCGCTGCACATCACCGTCGGCGTCAACGTCAGGCGCTGGGTCGACGAGGCGCGCGCCGAGCTCGACGTGGCCGAGCGCGAGCTCGCGTTCCGGCAGACGATCGACGCCGAGGAGCCGCCCGATCTCCCCCTTCTCGACGCGGAGGCCGCCCGCGCCCGCGCGCGGGCTCGCTTCGTCCGAACCCGCCGCCCGATCCTCGACGGCCAGCTCTCCGAGCTGCGCGCGCTGGCGGCGCGGACCGCCGAGGACGAGCTCGAGCGCCGCGACACCGTGATCGCAGAGCTGGACGCGACGACGCTCGTCTTCGAGGGGAAGGCGCTGCGCTTCCCGAGCCGCCTCCGCCCCGAGCTCGAGTTCCTCGTCGCCGCCGAGAGGCCGTTCAGGGCGGCCGAGCTGCCGGGCGGCCTCGACGACGCCGGCCGGCTCGTGCTCGTCAGGCGCCTCGTGCGCGAGGGATTCCTGCGACGTACCGCTTCGGCCGGCTGAGCCTGCCGGTCGAGCAGGTGAGGTGCGTCGGCGCGCCTTCCTCGACGTGGACGTCGACGTCGTACGCGGCTTCGCCTGACTCGACCGCGGCGCGCCAGCCTTCGCCCTCGCGGACGATCGAGCGAACGACCACGTCGTCGACTGCGAGCAGCCCGGTGACCTCGCGGACGGCCAGCTCCGCCGCCTGCGCCGCAAAGCCGTAACAGGAGCGGCCGCGATAGAGCGGCAGGTGCACGCGCCCCTCGAGCGCCGCCTCGACGACGGGCCACGCGTCCGACGGCTCCACGCGCCCGTAGTAGACGCCGTCCGGGAGCACGACGAGGTTCCCGGCGAAGCGGTCGCCACCGACGTGCGAGGACTGCCACACCCACTCCTCGTCGACCTGCTCGCGGACGGCGTCGTAGAGCGGCCGCCCGAACTTGGCGCAGCAGCGGTCGTGCTTGCCGTGGGTGCAGACGAGGAAGAGCGGGTGCTCGACCGGCTCACCGGCCGTGGCCAGGTCGACGCCGACCAGGTCGTCGTGGCCCTCGACCTCCAGGCGCCGCAGCTGACGGCCGCTCCGGGTCGAGCGGGCGACAAAGGCGACGACCCCGTCCCTGCTGCGACGCTCCGCACGGCGGACGAACAGGATCCGCGCGTGTGGGAGCCGCTGCCGCTCCGCGACGAGGTGCGCCTTCAGCGCAGCGCTCAGCGTCGAGCCGTCGACGGCGTCGTGCGCCCAGAGCCCGCGGTACTCGATCAGGATCCACGTGTCGACGCGGCTGGCGGTCGCGTGGAGCGGCTCCGCGTGCGCCCTGCTCGTCTCCGCGCAGAGCGGTTTCGTCGAGTCAGGCCTCGTCGGCGACGACACGGCAGATCACCTGCCCGCTCGCGACCGCGTCGCCCGGGGCGACCGACACGCCCGCGACCGTTCCCGCCCGGTGGGCGGCGATCTCGTTCTCCATCTTCATCGCCTCGACGACGCAGACCACCTTGCCGGCCTCGACCTGGTCCCCGTCGGCCACGTCGACCTTGGGCACCGTCCCCTGCATCGGGCTGACGACGGAGTCGCTGCCTGCGCCGCCGCGACCCGACGCCTCGCGCTCCCGGCGTCGGCGCCCGAGCTCGGCCCACGGCGGCTCCGGCTCGAGCACGGTGACGTCGTAGCGCCGGCCGGCGACCTCGACGGCGGTCGCGCGCGGGCGCAGCGCGGCGGGCGGGAGCTGGCTGCCCTGCGCAGCGGTCTCCTTCGTCAGCTCCGCCGCCCTGGCCGCGAGCTCCTCGGACTCGACGAGGCCGTGGCCGGTGCCGCCCGCGATGAACTCCGGGTGCGAGAGCAGCGCGCGGTGGAAGCCGAGCAGTGTCGGCAGGCCGCCGATCTCGAACTCGTCGAGTGCGCGCAGCATCCGCATCCG
Organism: Actinomycetes bacterium; assembly: GCA_031425855.1. Classification (GTDB taxonomy): domain Bacteria; phylum Actinomycetota; class Thermoleophilia; order Gaiellales; family Gaiellaceae; genus Gaiellasilicea. The sequence continues at coordinate 6,610 of JANPKC010000307.1, forward strand.
CGCGTGCTCGCGGTCGACCCCGTGGACGATCAGCTTCGCGATCATCGGGTCGTAGAGCCCGCTGATCTCCGAGCCGGCGACGACGCCCGAGTCGACGCGAACGCCCGGCCCGGACGGCTCCCTGTAGGCGGTGATCCGGCCTGGCGCGGGGAGGAACCCGCTCGCCACGTCTTCGGCGTTGATCCGGCACTCGATCGCGTGGCCGCGCAGGACGACGTCCTGCTGCCGCAGCGAGAGCGGCTCGCCGGCCGCGATCAGCACCTGCTCGCGGACGAGATCGACTCCGGTCACCTCCTCGGTCACCGTGTGCTCGACCTGGATGCGCGTGTTCATCTCCATGAAGTAGTAGGAGCCGTCCGCGGTCAGGAGGCCCTCGACGGTTCCGGCCGAGCGGTAGCCGGCGGCGCGCGCAGCGTCGACCGCGATCCCGCCGATCCGCTCGCGCAGGTCCGCGTCGACCGCCGGCGACGGCGTCTCCTCGATCAGCTTCTGGTGGCGGCGCTGGATCGTGCAGTCGCGCTCGCCGAGGTGGATCACGTTGCCGTGGGCGTCGGCGAGCACCTGCACCTCGACGTGGCGTGGGTCCTCGAGGTAGCGCTCGACGTAGACGCGCCCGTCGGCGAAGTACTTCTCGCCCTCCCGCTGGGCCGACTCGAACGCGCGCTCGGCCTCGTCGGGCGCGGCAACGAGCTTCATCCCCTTGCCGCCGCCCCCGGCTGCCGCCTTCACGATCAGCGGGTAGCCGACCTCCTCGCCGAGGCGGAGCACCTCGTCCACGGTCTCGACCGGCTCCGTCGCCCCGGGGATGATCGGGACGCCCGCGGCCTTCATCGCCGTCCGCGCCTCCGTCTTCGAGCCCATCAGCTCGATCGCGCTGCTCGGCGGGCCGATCCACGTCAGCCCGGCCTCCTCGACCGCCCGTGCGAAGGCAGCGTTCTCGGCGAGGAAGCCGTAGCCCGGGTGGATCGCATCGGCGCCGGCCTGCCTCGCAGCGGCGAGGATCTTCTCGCCGACGAGATAGCTCTCGGCGGCCGGGCCGGGCCCGATCAGATACGCCTCGTCGGCTGCGCGCGCGTGCAGCGCGTCGCGGTCGGCCTCGGAGTACACGGCGACCGCGCCGACGCCGAGCTCGCGCAGGGTCCGGAAGATCCGGATCGCGATCTCACCGCGGTTCGCGACGAGCACTTTCGAGGGAAGCGTCATGCCGCCGCGTATTCTCACGGAGCGATGACGCTTCCCGATCAGTTGACCATCGCCCGCGCCGCCTCGGTGCCGCTGGTCGTCCTCCTCTATGCCTGGGAGCTGCCGCACAACGAGTACTGGGCGACCGCGATCTTCTGCGTCGCGATGGCGACCGACTGGCTCGACGGCCGGATCGCCAGGCGGCGCGGCGTCACTTCTCAGCTCGGCTCGCTGCTCGACCCGATCGCGGACAAGGTGCTCGTCCTCGCGGTGCTGGTGATGCTGATCGAGGACGGAGTCTGGCCCGGCTGGATGGTCGCGGCGATCGTCGCTCGCGAGCTGCTGATCTCGGGCCTCCGGCTCGCCGCGATCGAGCGCGGCGTCGTGATCGCCGCCCGCGACCTCGGCAAGCTGAAGACCTGGGCGCAGGCGGTTGCCGCGGGGCTCGGGGGCTTCGCGGCAGCGGGAGCGTGGGACGAGAGCATCGCCTGGTGGGCGCTCCTCGTCGCGCTCGTGCTGACGTGGGTCTCGGGGCTGGACTACGCCCGAACGGCGCCGCGCCTGCTGCGCGGCACGGCGGCGTAGGCCCCGCGCAGCTCAGACGGTCGCCTGGCGGCTGTTGCACCAGTCGCCGAACGCGGCCCAGGCGTTCAGGTAGCCGGCGAGCTGCGTCAGCCCCCGTGCGACCTCGACCTTGATCGAGATCACGCAGATCGGGCAGAAGGGCTCGTCGGCAGAGCGGGCTGGATGATCTCCACAGCGGCAGCACATCGTGGTTCTTGAACGCCGCTCGACCAGAAAGAGTTACGGGTCGAGCTCGCCGCCCTCGACGCCCTCCGTGAGCGCCGCGTCCGCCCACTCGCCCGTGCTCTCAGCGGGCGCTGCGAGCGCGGCGAGAATCGCCTCCCGCTCGTCCTCCGCCGGCTCTGGCTCGATCGTCGCAGACACGTCCGTAGCCTAGCCGGACACCACTCGTGACTCGCCACACGTGAAATCACCCCTTCGAGGGATTACGGGCAGAAGGCCGAGGTTCATCATCCCGCGGGTCTGTCGATCCGCAACAGGAGGGCACGAAATGCTGCAGTGGAGGAATGGTCGGCTCGTGGGAGTTCTGGTCGCACTGGCGGTCGTCGCCATGGCGATCGGGAACTGGGGTTGGGAACGCTTCACCTGGGGCTGGTAAGGGGCCGGTGATGAGTCCGGGGGCCAAGCTGCCCCCGCGGCTCGCGGCGGTCGTCCTGCCGGTCGGGCTGCTGGGATTCGCGGTCGCCGTGGCGGCCGCGGTGTCCTTCGCGGTCTCCGCACGCGACCTCGCGACGCTCGCGGGCATCGCCGGGTTGCTGGCGGCGTCGACGCTCGCCGAGCGCTACCCGGTCCCGCTCGACGGGATCGACACCGGCGGCGTCTCGCTGGGCTTCGTCTTCTGCACGGCGGCGATCGTGCTCTACGGCTGGGAGGCCGGGGTGATCGTCGGCTTCGCCGCGCCGATCATGCACATGCTCGAGCACCGGCCGCCGATGCGGTTCCTCTACAACGCGTCGATGCTGGCGATTGCGGCGCTGGCGGCAGGGGTCGCGATCATGCCCCTCCGCGGCCACGACGCGGCGCTCGTCTTCTCGCAGGTGGTCGTCGCGGCGGTCGTCCACTTCGGG
>JANPKC010000308.1:0-4732 GCA_031425855.1 Actinomycetes bacterium
CGCCAAGGGCTACCTCGGCCGAGGCCTCTCGTTCCTGGACCTCATCCAGGAGGGTTCGCTGGGCCTCATCCGAGCGGTCGAGAAGTTCGACTACCGCAAGGGCTACAAGTTCTCCACCTACGCGACGTGGTGGATCCGGCAGGCGGTCACCCGCGCGATCGCCGACAAGGCGCGCACGATCCGGATCCCGGTGCACATGGTCGAGAAGCTGAACAAGGTCGTGCACATCGAGCGCCAGCTCGTGCAGCGGCTCGGACGGGAGCCGAAGCCCGAGGAGATCGCCGAGGAGCTCGAGATCACGACCGACGAGGTGCGGGAGATCCTGCGCATGGCGCAGCTCCCGGTCTCGCTGGAGAAGCCGATCGGCGAGGAGGAGGAGAGCTCGCTCGGCGACTTCGTGCCGGACGACTCGGCCGAGTCCCCGTTCGACACCGCCTCCCTGTCGCTGCGGCGCGAGGACGTCGAGCATGCGCTGATGGCGCTCCCCGAGCGCGAGCGCAAGGTGATCGAGCTCCGCTTCGGGCTGTCCGGCGCACAGCCGTACACGCTCGAGGAGGTCGGCCGCGCCTTCGGCGTCACCCGCGAGCGGATCCGCCAGATCGAGAACAACACGCTGAAGAAGCTCGAGGGCCTCCCCGAGGCTCAGGCGCTGAAGAACTGCATGTGATCTAGGGGCTGTCGTCCCGGCTGAGCGGCGTGTCCTCCGCGCGGCTCTCCGGGACGAACAGCTTGCAGTGCGGGCACTTGAAGCCGCGGTGACGCTCGACGCCGCCGGCGATCAGCTCGGCCGAGAACGGCTTGTGACAGTGCGGGCAGCTGGCCGCCTGCGCGTTGTCCGAAGTGGCATCCGCGGCCATCGCTCCAACGGTAGCGAACCTCGAGCGGGAGTGCCGTCCGGCGCGTCTCGTAGCCTCGCGGCGTGGAGTACGACGCCCTTCGCCGCGGGGTAGCCGAGTTCGTCGGCACGTTCGCGCTGATCTTCGTCGGCGTGGGCTCGATCGTCTTCGTGCAGAGCTCGGGGCTGATCGGCGTGGCGTTCGCGCACGGGCTCACGATCGCGATCATGGCCTCGGCCGTGGGTCACATCTCCGGGGGGCACTTCAACCCGGCCGTCACCTTCGCGTTCGTCGTCACGCGACGGATCGCGCCGTCGCTCGCCGTCGTCTACTGGCTCGCGCAGCTCGCCGGCGGCGTGCTGGGCGCGCTGGCGCTGCGCGCGCTCTTCCCGGGGGAGGCGAACCTCGACCAGGGCGTGCCCGTCGTCAACGAGACGATCAGCGTCGGCGCGGGTCTCGGGCTCGAAGCGCTCCTCACCTTCTTCCTCGTCTGGGTGATCTTCGCGACCGCGGTCGACCCCGGCGGTGCGTTCAAGTCGATCGCCGGGCTTGCGATCGGGCTGACGATCACGATCGACATCCTCGCCGCAGGCCCGCTCACCGGTGCTGCGATGAACCCGGCGCGCGCGCTCGGTCCCGAGCTCGTCCAGAACATCTGGGACGACTTCTGGATCTATCTCGCCGGGCCGGCGATCGGCGCGGCAGTTGCCGCGCTCGCGTACGACTGGCTCTACCTGCGCGCCGACCGGCCTCCGGTCGTGGGCACGCCCGACTCGGGGCTGGACGAGCCGCGACCGGGCGAGACCGCGCTCTCCTAGTCGCGGCGCGGCGCATCTGCTAGACCACGTGGGGTGAAGCCGATCGCCTTGGCTGCCTGCTTCGCCGTCGCCGCGGTGCTCGCAGGCGGGGTCGCATCCGCACCGGCTGCACCGGCTGCGCCGGCTGCGCCGGGCTGCCCGGCGACGATCGACGACGGCTCCGGGCCCTTCGGCCGTGGCGCCCCGCCGCGGCGCGCGAAGATCGGCACCGGACACGTCCTGACGGGCACCGTCCTCTCGTCGGTCGACTGTCGGCCGCTCGCCGGCGCCAGGATCCATCTCTGGCAGGCGAACCGTCGCGGGGAGTACGTCCGGTCCGGCAGCGCGACGGTCGTCACCGACCGCGCCGGCCGCTTCCGCCTCGAGGGCCCGCGGCCGGTGTCGTACGAGGGCCGCCCGCCGCACATCCATCTTCGCGTCGTGGCGGCGAATCACGAGCTGCTCTTCACGCGCTACGTGCCGCGGGCCGGCGCGAGGCGGGGGTCGATGCGGCTCGTGCTCGTCCCGCAGCGGCTCTGAGCGCCGGGCCGGGAGGCCGAGGCGGGCAATGCCGAAGGATAGGCTTGTCCCGTGACTGTCCAGGCGCGGCGGCAGGAGAGCACGGAGGAGCGCGTCACGCCGCTCGAGCTCTTCTTCGACCTGATCTTCGTCTTCGCGATCACGCAGGTGACGGGCCTGATCGTCGAGGACCCGACCTGGGCCGGCCTTGCGAAGGGGCTGGTCGTGCTCGCCGTCCTCTGGTGGGCGTGGACCGCCTATGCGTGGCTGACCAACACGATCAACCCCGAGGAGGGGGAGGTGCGGATCGCGATGTTCGGCGCGATGGGAGCGATGCTGATCGCCTCGCTGGCCGTCCCGGACGTCTTCGGCGACGACGCCTTCCTGTTCGCGTGCGCGTACGGGGCGGTGCGGCTGGCCCACCTCGTGCTCTACGCGGTCGCGGGTCGCGGCGACGTCGCCCTGCTCGGGGCGGTCGCGCGTCTCGGGGCCGGCACCGTGGTCGGCGTCACGCTCCTCTTCGTCGCCTCCGCCCTGGACGGCAAGGTGCAGGTGACGGTGTGGGTCGTGGCGCTCGTCATCGACATGCTCGGGGCGTACATCGGCGGCGGGAAGGGCTGGCGCCTGTCGGCCGGCCACTTTGCCGAGCGGCATGCTCTGATCGTGATCATCGCGCTCGGCGAGTCGATCGTGGCGCTCGGCCTGGGTGCGAGCCGCGACCTCGACGCCGGCGTGGTCGCGGCGGCGCTGCTCGGTCTCGGAGTCGCAGCGGCGATGTGGTGGGCCTACTTCGACGTCGTCGCGATCGTCGCGGAGCGAAAGCTCCGCGAGACGAGCGGGAGCGCCCAGCTGACGATGGCCCGCGACTCCTACAGCTACCTGCATCTGCCGATGGTCGCAGGGATCATCCTCTTCGCGGTCGGGGTGAAGAAGACGCTGGGCGACGTCGGCGAGCCGCTGAAACTCGTGCCGGCTGTCGCGCTCTGCGGCGGCGTCGCCCTCTATCTGGTCGCCCACGTCCTCTTCCGGCTGCGGAACGTCGGCTCGCTGAACCGGCAGCGGCTCGTGATCAGCGCGGCGCTGCTCGCCCTGATCCCGCTCGGGGTCGAGGTGGCGGCGCTCCTGACGCTGACGCTCGTGGCGTCGCTGTGCGTGGCGCTGATCGCGTACGAGGCGATCCGGTTCGCCGAGGCGCGCGACCGCGTGCGGCACGCCGCCGCCGAGCCCGGGTCATAGCACCTCGCCCTGGGCAAAGACAAGCAAGGGCGATCGGATCTTTACGTCCGCATGCGCAACTCGACCCGTGCGATGCCCGACTCCGAGCTTGGCGCATATCTCTCCGACAGATGGCCGGGCATGCGGGTGGATGACGCTGGATCTGTTGAGGCAGCTGCGTCCTCGTAGCCTCGCTGCTTTCCCAGGGGCTTTCCATCGCGGCGTCTAGCCGAAGCTCGGCACAAGCCCTCATAGAGCGAAAACTCCGCGCTAGCGGGGCTTTCATGAGAGCCCTCTAACGGACTCGAACCGTTGACCCCCTCCTTACGTGCGCGGCCACCTCGCGGAGGGGCGCCGCTGGCTCGAGGAGGCGCTGGAATCCGGTAGCGCCGATCCGGTCGAGCGGGCGCGAGCACTCCGGATCGCAGCAATGCTCGCCTTCTACGTCGGCGATCTCGATCGCGACGAGGCGCTCGCCGGGCAGGGGCTCGAGATCTCGCGCGAGCTGGGGGACGAGCGCGGGATCGCGGGCTCGCTCGCGGCCCTCGGGCTCGCCGCGCGTTCGAGGGGCCGTCACGACGAGAGTCGCCGCGCGTACGAGGAGAGCGTCGCGATCTTGCGCAGGCTTGGCGAGCGCTCGCAGCTCGGGGAGGTACTCGGGCGGCTGAGCACCACCGCGCTCCAGGTTGGGGACTTCGTGGCCGCACAGGCGGCCGGCCAGGAATCGCTCGAGCTCTGCCGGAAGCTCGGGGACGCGGAGGGCGTCGCGTATTCGCTGGGCGCACTGGGCTTCGCGCTCCTCGGTCAGGGCTCGACAGCCGAGGGCGAGCGCCTCCTCGGGGAGGCGCTCGAAGCGGCCAAGGCGGTGGGGAACAGGCGCCATACGAGCAGGGCGCTCCAGGGTCTCGGACTTGCCGCGATGTGGAGGGGAGACCATGGGGCCGCACCGGGTCTCCTCCAGGAGGCCACCGCGATCGTGAGCGAGTTCGGCGACCGGTGGTTCCTCGGCGTCTACTGCCTTCCCGCCCTCGCTGCCGTGCACCACGCCGAGGGACGCCCCGAGGAGGCGGTCCTGCTCTTCGGCGCGGCGGAGGTCCTACGCGAGGCGATCGGGGCGCCCATCCCGCCCTGGCTCGCGGTCGACCACGAGGGCACCGTCGTCGCGCTCCGCGATCTACTGGGCTCGGAGCGCCTCGGCGAGGCATGGTCGAGAGGCCGGGGGATGACCCCCGAGGAGGCGCTTACCGCCGTGTGCGGCGCGGCACCGGAGCAGCCGGAGCCGGGACACGGTGGCGCCGGCTTGACCAGGCGCGAGGCCGAGATCCTGCGGCTCGTGGCGACGGGCATGACCGACGCCGACGTCGC
>JANPKC010000309.1:0-5651 GCA_031425855.1 Actinomycetes bacterium
GCCTGGATCTCGTCGAGGCGCGAGTTGTAGCCGACGTACTCGTCGGTCTTCTTCGCCTTCGCGCCGTGGCCCCGGAGCATCCGGATCCGGTTGGCGAGCTCGGAGTCGCGCGCGGCGACGAGACCGCCGTCGCCGAGGCCGAACAGGTTCTTCGTCGGATAGAAGCTGAAGGTGGAGGCGACGCCGGTGCCCGCGATGTCCGGCGAGCCGAACGCCTGCGCGGCGTCCTCGACGATCGGGAGGCCGAAGCCGGAGAGCTCCGCGAGCGGGGCGGGCCGGCCGAACAGGTGCACGGGCATGATCGCCTTCGTCTTCGGCGTGATCTTCCGCGCCACGTCCTCGGGGTCGAGGTTGAGCGTCACCGGGTCGATGTCGGCGAACACGGGTGTGGCCTCGCGCCGCGCGATCGCCTCGGCGGTCGCGTAGAAGGTGAAGGCGGGGCAGATGACCTCGTCGCCGCGGCCGATCCCGAGCCCGTCGAGCACGAGCACGATCGCGTCGGTGCCGTTGGCGACCCCGATCGTCTCCGGCACGTGCAGGTACTCGGCGGCCTCGGCCTCGAAGGCGGAGACGTTCGGCCCGAAGACGAACTGGCCGCTCTCGAGCACGTCCGCGAACGCCTGCTTCAGCTCCGGGATCAGCGGCGCGAACTGTGCCTTGACGTCGACGAGCGGGATCTTCACGGCGCCCAAGTCTACCGAGCGTCGGCCGCAGGCCCGCCGCGGCGCCGGGTCAGCCTCCACGCCAGGTACGCCCCTCCTCCGACGAGCAGCGCGAGGATCGTGTAGTCGACGTAGTGGAACGCGTGGTGGAAGTCCTCCCAGCGGCTGCCGAGCGCCCAGCCGACGCCCGCCAAGCCGAAGCACCAGATCGCCGATCCGACCAGCGTCAGCACCGTGTAGCGGCGGAACGGCGCCTCGAAGACGCCGGCCGGGATCGAGACGAACGACCGCACGACAGGCGTGATCCGGCCGAGGAAGACCGCCCAGTCCTCCCAGCGCTCGAACCAGCGCTCGGCCTTGTCGAGCTTCGCCTGGTTCAGGTGCAGCCAGCGCCCGTGGCGCTCGAGGAACGGACGGCCGCCGCGCAGGCCTAGCCACCAGCCGCCGATCGAGCCGAGCGTGTAGCCGATCGTCCCCGCGAGCGCGATCCCGAGGTACGCCTCGAGGCCGGGCTCGAGCGTCCAGCCGGCGAGCTGGACGTCCTGGCCCGCGAACGCACCCGCCGCGACGGCGCCGCCGTAGACCATCACGGGCTCGCTCGCGGCCGGGAAGACGGCGTCGAGGAGCATCAGGAGAAAGACGGCGTAGAGGCCGTAGTCGCCGACCACCGTCGTGAGGAGATCCGTGATCTCCGAGAGGATCGACGCGACCGGCACCGGGGGACTCTAGCCCGTGGGCTTTGGCTTCTTGACCGGCACCGGCGCCGCGCGGATGACGCGGAACGCGGGCGTGACCACCTCGACGGCGCCGAGCTCGTTCGCGGCCCGGAAGCGGACGACGTAGAGCCCGCCGTAGACGAGGAACTTGCCGCCGCGCGTGGTGCCGCGCCAGCTCGCCGAGAAGCGCCCGGCCGGGAGGCGACGGACGGCGATGGTGGCGACCTGGACGCCGGTCTTCGTCTCGACAGTCGCGGTCACGCGGGCGGCGCGGGTCAGGGTGACGCCGGCCGAGATCGTCTGCTTGCCGCGCACGCGCACGACGAGCGAGCGGCGCGAGAGCCTGGCGAAGCCGAGCGTGTTGTTGACGGTGAACGTCTGCGTCGTCGTCGACGCGCGGGCGAGGTCATCGGTGGCGGCGACCTCGAGGCGCCAGCGTCCCTCCGCGGGCTGCGCCGGCTCGGCGGTCGGATCGGCCGGGGCGGGCGGGAACGCGACCGGATAGGTGCCCGGTTGACGCGCCAGCGTCTCGGTGAACGCCACCGCACCGCCCGGCGCGACGAGCGTCGCCGTCACGTTCGACGGGCGCACGAGCTTGTACGAGAGCTCGCGCTGCCTCTCGGCGAAGCCGTCCCCGTTCGGGGAGATCACCGGCTCCGGAGTGGGCGAGTAGACGCCGTAGTACATGAGTTGGAGCGCATTCGAGACCGGCCGCTCGCCGCCCCGGTCGGACGGGCGGTTGAGGAGCTTCCCGTCGAACGCCAGCGACGACGAGCCGCCGCCGTCCAGGGCCGACCCGGTGACCGCGCCCAGGCGCACCATCGTCTGCGCGAGCTCGAAGTTCGTCATCCCGACGCTGTAGCCCGGGCGGCGGCCGTCCGTCACGACCATCAGGACGCGGCCGTCGGCGAGCTGGCCGACGCCGGTGCGCGGGTTCCGCGGCGCGAGCTGGCTCGAGCTGAACGCTTCCTGCGCCCGGAAGACGGGACCGCCGCTGCGGACGAGCACGGGCCCGCCGCCGACCGCGTTCGTGACCCCGGTCCACTCGGGTCGGAAGATCAGGCGCAGCGTCAGGCTCGTGCCGACGGGAGCCTCTTCGACGAGCCGCTGCGCGGCCGTGCCGCGGGCGACGAGCACCGCCCCGCCCTGCGGGATCGGCGTGCCGCCGGCGCCGGCGATCTGGATCACCGGGCCGGTCAGGTCGGCGTTCGGCGACGTCGGCGGGAAGGGGAAGATCACGGCCTCGGTGACGCCGGGCTGCACCGGGGTCGCGGGGCCGTAGGTCGGCGTGAAGAGCGAGATCCCGTTCGGTCCAGGCGACTGGTTGAGGTCGTTCAGCGTCCGCCGCTGGCCGAGCCCGCGCCAGGTGCCGAAGAACTCGATCCGCCGCACGTCGAGCCCGCCTTCGGGCGTGACGCCGGTGCTGGAGCGGTCGCCGTAGGGCGGGCTCTCGACAACGTTGTCGCGCATGAGCACGCCGCTCGGCCGGCCCGAGTCGGCGTAGAAGTCGCCGTTGACGCCCACCATCGTCGCGCCGGGCGAGAGCCGCTTCTGCATCGAGGTGACGCGCTCGACGCCCTGGATCGTCTCGTTCGAGAGCGTCGGGCGGAGCGCGTAAAGGCCGGTGGGCCGCGGCGCCCGGACGATGTGGATCGCAACCGGGCCGTGCGGCGTGAACTGGACGCCGCGCTCGTAGGTGACGCCGGGCATCAGCGTCGTGGTCGCAGCCGCCGCAGTTGCCGGGGCGGCGAACGACAGGGCGAGAAGCCCGAGGATGAGTGGCTTGCGGAACACGACCCCGACTGAGGCTAGCCGAAGCCGGGGCCGGGCTTTGCAGGGATTTACGGAATCCGAACGGGATGGGCGCAGCGCGGCACCGCGGCCAGCTACGTTGAGGGCATGAGCAGCGCTGCCGCGGAGTCGCGCACCGCCCTCGTCGAGGGGCTGATGGCGCGGTTCCCGCACATCCCGCGCGAGGCGGTGCTCAAGGAGGACCTGCTCCGCACGGGAATCGCCTTCGACGAGTCGGCCCTGACGGACAACCTCGACGGCGAGGTCAAGCCGAAGTCCTACTTCATCTTCTCCTTCGACCAGAAGCCGCTCGCCGAGCTGGGCGAGGCCGCGATCCGCCGGCCACCGGAGGAGATCGCGCTGACGGGAGGCCCGTACGGGCTGCGCCGCACGATCGTCTCGGTGCGCGTGAACCCCGGCTCGCCGTACCGGCTGGCCGGGCACGAGCTGACGCTCGACGGGCGCCGCGTCGCAGACGTGACGATGCCGCCGCTGCCCGAGTACTACCGGCACGCGCTCGCGAACGGGAAGACGGTGATGGAGACGGCGCCGACGATCCAGTGGGGCTACCTGATCTACCTGACCGTCCTTCGGCTCTGCCAGTACTTCGGCGCGAAGGAGGAGTGCCAGTTCTGCGACATCAACCACAACTGGCGCCAGCACAAGCGCGAGGGGCGGCCGTACACGGGCGTGAAGCCGGTCGAGGACGTGCTGGAGGCGCTCGCGCTGATCGACCGCTACGACGTCGACCGGACGAGCAAGGCGTACACGCTCACCGGCGGCTCGGTCACGAGCACAGTCGACGGTCTCGCCGAGGCCGACTTCTACGGCCGCTACGCGCAGGCGATCGAGGAGCGGTTCCCCAACCGCTGGATCGGCAAGGTCGTCGCGCAGGCGCTGCCGAAGGCGGACGTGCAGCGCTACAAGGACTACGGGATCACGATCTACCACCCGAACTACGAGGTCTGGGACGAGCGCCTCTTCAAGCTGATCTCGCCCGGCAAGGAGCGCTACGTCGGCCGCGACGAGTGGCACCGGCGGATCTTCGACGCGGCCGACGTCTTCGGGGCGCGCTACGTGATCCCGAACTTCGTCGCCGGCGTGGAGATGGCGAAGCCGTACGGATTCGCCACCGTCGCGGAGGCGATCGCCTCGACGACCGAGGGGCTCGACTACTTCATGAGCCGCGGGATCACACCGCGCTTCACCACCTGGTGCCCGGAGCCGACGACGCCGCTCGGCCGGGACAACCCGGACGGCGCGCCGCTCGAGTACCACATCCGGCTGCTCGAGGCCTACCGCGAGACGCTCGAGAAGCACGGGCTCAAGCCGCCGCCCGGCTACGGCGTCGCGGGAGCCGGCAACGCCGTCTTCTCGGTCAGCTCGTTCATGGACACGCTCGCGCCCGAGGTCGTCACCGAAGAGGAGGCGGTGCCGGCGTGAGCCGGATCACCCTCGACGAGGCGCGCGAGCTCTGGCTGCGCCAGGACGACGAGGAGCTGCGCACGCTCGCGCAGGCCGCGCGCGCCCGCTTCCACGAGCCCGACCGCGCCACCTACATGGTGATGCGGATCATCAACTACACGAACGTCTGCGTCGCCCAGTGCGACTACTGCGCCTTCTACGTGCTCCCGAACCAGGAGGGCGGCTACGTCCTCTCGCGCGAGGACGTGTTCGCGAAGATCGACGAGCTGCTCGAGGCCGGCGGCGACCTCGTCGGCTTCAACGGCGGCTTCAACCCGAAGCTGCCGCTCGACTACTACTGCGACCTCTTCGCCGCGGTGCGCGAGCGCTACGGGGACAGAGTCGAGTTCTACGCACTGACGATCGCCGAGTTCGTCTACCTCGCCGACCGCGCGAACCTCTCCTTCGCCGAGGCGGCGGCCAGGCTGCGCGACGCGGGCGTCCACTGGGTCACCGGCGGCGGCAGCGAGATTCTGACCGAGGACTTCCGCAAGCGGCACGCCAAGTTCAAGTACACCGTGCGCGAGTACTTCGAGGCGCAGCGCGCGATCGTCGAGGCCGGGCTGCGCACAACGGCAACGATGGTGATCGGCTTCGACGAGACCCTCGACGAGCGGCTCGAGCACCTGCAGCGAACGCGCGACTTCCAGGACGAGACGGGCGGCCTCTTCTCGTTCCTCTGCTGGACGTACAAGCCGTACGGGACCGCGCTCGGAGGCCGAGAGATCGACGGGCGCGAGTACCGGCGCCACATCGCCCTCTCACGCATCTTCCTGGACAACGTCGAGCACATCCGCACCTCGGTGCTGACGCAGAACGAGGACGCATTCCGCGCGCTCGACTTCGGCGCCGACGACTTCGACCTGCCGATCGAGGACGAGGTGACGCAGAAGGCGGGTGCGACGATCGAGCTCGACCTCGAGGCGCTGCTGGCCGTGCCGCGCTCGCTCGGCTACACGGTCGCGTACCGCCGCGCCGAGCGGCCCGCCGCACTCGCCGCGGGCTAGCCGCTCAGTGC
>JANPKC010000310.1:0-4979 GCA_031425855.1 Actinomycetes bacterium
TCACCTGCACCGCTACCACGTCCTCGACGACCCGGAGATCTCCGACGCGGAGTACGACCGGCTCTTCGACGAGCTGAAGGCACTCGAGGAGGAGCAGCCCGAGCTCGCGACCGACGACTCGCCCACGCACCGCGTCGGGGCGCCCCCGTCCGACAAGTTCAGGAAGGTCGAGCACCTCGCGCCGATGGGGTCGCTCGAGAAGGTGACGACGGACGAGGCGCTGCAGAAGTGGGCGGACGACTTGCGCAGGCGGCTCGACTCGGACGAGCCGGTGGCCTACGTGATCGAGCCGAAGATCGACGGCTCGGCGATCTCGCTCGTCTACGAGCACGGGCAGCTCGTGCGCGGCGCCACGCGCGGAGACGGGCTGCGCGGGGAGGACGTGACCGTCAACCTGCGGACGATCCGCTCGATCCCGCTGTCGCTCCAGGGCGAGGCGCCGCCGCTGCTGGAGGTGCGCGGCGAGGTCTACTTCCCGCTCTCCGGCTTCCGCCGCTTCAACGAGGAGCAGATCGCCGTCGGGAAGGCACCCGCCCCGAACCCGCGCAACGCGGCTGCGGGCTCGCTGCGCCAGCTCGACTCCCGGATCACGGCCGCGCGGCCGCTCGCCGTGTGGTTCTACGGCACGGGCTACCGCGAGGGTGTCGCGCCCGACACGCACTTCGAGACACTCGGCTGGCTACGCGAGCGCGGCTTCCGCACGAACCCGTTCGCCGAGCGGTTCGAGTCGATCGACGACGTGGCCAAGGCGATCGAGGGCTGGGAGCGGCGCCGCGCCGAGCTCGACTACGAGATCGACGGAATCGTGATCAAGGTCGACTCGTTCGACCAGCAGCAACGGCTCAGCGCCTTGCACGAGCGGCCGCGCTGGGCACGCGCGTTCAAGTGGGCGCCGCTCACCGCCGAGACGACGTTGCTGAAGATCGCGATCCGCGTCGGCCGCACCGGTGCGCTCAACCCCTGGGCGATCCTCGAGCCCGTCAACGTCGGCGGCGTCACGGTCTCGCGCGCCACCCTCCACAACGAGGAGGACATCAACCGCAAGCAGATCCGCGAGGGCGACCGCGTCATCGTCCAGCGCGCCGGCGACGTGATCCCGCAGATCGTCGGCCCGGCCGGCGCTCACGCCAAGGGCACGAAAGAGTTCCGGATGCCGGCGCGCTGCCCGCTCTGCGAAGCGGAGATCGTCAAGCCCGAGGGCGAGGTCATGCACCGATGCCCGAACCGCGCCTGCCCCTCGCGTGGGCTCGAGACGCTCAACAACTGGGTCATGGGCGCGATGGACATCGAGGGCGTCGGCGAGCAGTTCGTCCGCCGGCTCTGGGACGAGGGACTGCTCCGCTCGATGCCCGACCTCTACCGCCTCACCGCGGAGCAGCTGATGGAGCTCGAGGGCTACGCGGAGATCTCGGCCCGGAACGCCGTCGACGCGATCGCGCTCTCGAAGCAGCAGCCGTTCTCGCGCGTGCTCTTCGGGCTCAACATCCCGGACGTCGGCTGGGTGACCGCGCGCAACCTCGCCCGTCACTTCGGCGACGTCGACCGGCTGCTCGGCGCGAGCCAGGAGGAGATCCAGGAAGTCGAGGGGATCGGTCCCGATCGCGCCGAGTCGATCGCCGGCTGGTTCGAGGACGAGCAGAACCGGACACTCGTCGCCGAGCTGCGCGAGCTCGGGCTTCGCTTCGAGGTCGGCGCCGAGGAGCGGCCGGTGGAGGGGCCGCTGACGGGCAGCCAGTACGTGATCACCGGCACGCTCGAAGGGTTCACCCGCGACGAGGCCGCGGCCGCGCTGGCGTCCCTCGGCGCCAAGGTCTCGGACAACGTCTCCAAGAAGACGACCGGCGTCGTGGTCGGCGAGAACCCCGGGTCGAAGGCCGCGAAGGCGCAGAAGGCCGGCGTGCCCATCCTCACCGAGCACGACCTGAAGGAGCTCGTGAAGGACGCGCCTTCGGGCCCGGCGACCGTCACGGCCTCGCCGCGACGGCGACGCTAGCCCGACGCGGCGAGCGCGGTCGCGAAGCGGTCCTGGGCCAGTCGCGCCCAGTAGGTCGAGATCGGCCGGCCGTTCTGGAGGACGGCGAAGACGTAGCGGTCGCGCACGAAGCCCGAGAGGGCGGACGCGGTTCGCGTCGTCCCGGTCTTGGCGATCACCTGGCCGCGTGCGGGACGCTTCTCCATCCTGTCCTCGAGCGTCCCGTTGACGCCGGCGACCGCGAGCGACTGCAGGAAGGCGTCGCGCAGCTCCCCTTCGGCGAGACCGGCCTCGAGCAGGGCAACGAGCGCCGCGGCGGTGAGCCGGTCGAGGCCGGAGAGGCCGGAGCCGTCGGCGAGCCGGACGCCCGCGAGCGGGACGCCCGCGTCGCCGAGCGCGGTGCGGATCACCCGGGCCCCAGCCGCGGTCGAGCCGAGCCCGGCGTAGACCGCGCCGAGCTGCTTGACGAGGATCTCGGCCGTGTAGTTGTCGCTCTCGCGGCCCATGAAGCGGACGACGTCGGCGAGCGGCTCGGACACGTCTCGCGCCAGCGGCAGGCCCGACGTCGTCAGAACGCCGCTCCGTGGCCGCGCGCGGACGCTGACGCCTGCGGCCTCCAGCGCCTGTCGCAGCAGCGACGCGGCCGCGAGCGCCGGCGTGGCGGATGTCCGGCCTCGGTAGACGCCGCGGTCGACGACGAGTGCGGAGAGCGGCGGCGACTCGTAGAGGTAGAAGCCGGGCCGCCAGCCGGGTGCCGTGCGGCGCGCGTCGAACCACGACTCGTCCGCGACCACCGCGCCGTCGACTCGCCGGATCCCCCAGGAGGCGATGTCGGCGGCGAGCGCGTCGAGGTCGGACGGCTGCAGGGTCGGATCGCCGAACCCGCGCAGCCAGAGGTCGCCATGCCAGACGTCGCCGACGAGCGTGCCGCTGCCGACGACCTCCGTGTGGAAGCGGTAGCCGGGCCCGAGCAGCGCGAGCGCGGCGTACGCGACGGGAAGCTTCTGGTTCGAGGCCGGGACGAGCGAGAGCGTCGCGTTGCGCTCGAAGACGACCGAGCCCGTACGCAGGTCGATCGCGAGCGCGGCGGTTCGGGCCGGATCGACGTTCGGGACGGCGAGCGCCTTCGCCAGCCTCGTCGCGAGTGTCGGATCGGCCGCTCCCGCCGGCCCCGCGACGGCGAGCACGGCCGCGGCGAGCGCCAGGCATGGGCCGAGGAGGCGCTGAAGATAGGCCCGGCGGCCCATGTCGGGTCGGCGGGCGGCGCTGATACTGAAATGGCTGTGGACGATCGCCTCCCTGCGGTGATGGCCGAGATCCGGTCGCTGCTCGACCTGCCCGTGGGCGCCGAGCTGCCGCCGCGTGCCGACCTCGAGGACACGCTGACGAGCGGCTACGCCTACGCCCTCGATCTCGAGCGTGAGCGGCTGCGGATCGAGCGCGCTCTGCGGGCGGTCGTGCGCTCGAGCGGGCGGCCCGATCAGACCGAGGTCGGCTCGCTCTCGCGCCGCCTCGCCGAGGCCGACCAGGAGCTCGCGGGCGTTCGCTCGCTGCTCTCCTCGCTGCGCGCGCAAGCCCTCGACTAGACGATCCCCGACCGGACCGCGTAGACCGCGGCCTGGATCCGGTTCTCGATCTGCAGCTTCATCAGGATGTTGGAGATGTGGTTCTTGACGGTCTTGGGGCTGATGTGGAGCTCACCGGCGATCATCGCGTTGTCCTTGCCGTTCGCGATCAGCTTCAGCACCTGGATCTCGCGGTCGGAGAGCTCGGTGCGGATCGTCGCGGCCGCCTCGGGCGCTGCGGTCGTGGCGCGCACGTGCTGGAGCACCTTGCCGGCGATATGCGGCGAGATCAGCGACTCGCCGACCGCCGCGGCCTCGAGCCCCTGCATCAGCTCCTGGATCGACGCGTCCTTGAGCAGGTAGCCGCAGGCCCCGGCCAGGATCGCGTCCATCACGTCCTGCTCCTGATCCGAGATCGTCAGCACGACGACACGGGCGAGCGGCGCGTCTCGGCTGATGTGCCGTGTCGCCTCGACGCCGGTCATCCCGGGCATGTTCAGGTCCATGACGACGACGTCGGGCGCCGACTCGCGCACGTGGCGCAGCGCCTCCGAGCCGCTCGAGGCTTCGGCGACGATGTCGACGCCCTGCTCCTCGAGCAGGTTGCGGAGGCCGGTTCGGAAGAGGTCGTGGTCGTCGACGAGCAGCACGCGGATGGCGTGCGGCCCGGACTCCCCGATCGATGCTGTCTCGCTCAGCGCTGCCCTCCTCGGCGTGGACAGGCGGGACTTTACTAGTGGATCGTGATGGTCACGGTCCGTCGGCCCCACTGGAGCGCCTGCGCGGTGGTGGGGAACCAGACGTCGATCGTGTTCCCGTGCACGGCGCCGCCCGTGTCGGCCGCGATCCCGACCCCGTAGCCGGGGATCGTCATGCGGGTTCCTAGGGGGATCACGGACGGATCGACGGCGACGACGCCCGGCGCGGTCTGGATCCCCGTCGCGGTGCGCCCGCGGAGGGCGTAGCCGGTCGCGCTGACGGTCAGGGTGCGCGCTCCCGATGCCACGATCGGCGTGGCGAACTCGACGGGAGCGGCCGCTGCCGGGGGGGCGGGAGCAGGAGCAGAGGCGGCCAGCGCGACCGTCCTCACCTCGGCTGCGCTCGCCTGGGCCTCGATCGAGGCGATCCGGGCCGCGTTCAGCCCCTGCTGCCGGCGAAGGCTCTCGATCAGCTGTCGTCGTGCGGCGGTGGTCGCAGCGAGCGTCGCCGCACGCCTCTCGGCCGCTGCAGCGAGCCGCTCGAGCTCGTCCGCCCGCTCGGAGAGCCGGGCGTCGAGGCCCTCGAGCCGCTTGCGCGCCGCGCGCGCTTGCTCGACGATCCGATTGTTCTGGCCGGCTGCGCGGCTGATGCTGTCGAGCCCGGCGAGCACCTCGTCGAGCGAGGCGGCCCCCAGCAGGACGGCGAGCGGGTCGTTGCCGGGCTGCTGGTAGAGGGCGCGGACG
>JANPKC010000311.1:0-13890 GCA_031425855.1 Actinomycetes bacterium
TTGACGTCGTAGAAGTGCCCGTCCGCGCTCGGCGCGCGGACCTTCATCCACTCGGGCCGGCGCGGGCGCTCGGCGACGGGCAGCGACGACGTCATGGCTCGAGTCTAGATGCGCAGTCGGGGGACGGGCCGGCCGACGAAACGTTGTGTTGTTTCAACACAAGTGCGCGGGGCATGGCTTGGTAGCGTCACCGCGCAGCTCGGAAAGCGAGCTTGTGTTGAACACAAGCTCTTCACGCACGGGGGTTACGCTGGCGCGGTGAGCCGTGACGAGCAGCAGGGGATCGTGGAGCACGGCACGATCCTCAGGGGAACCGTCGGGTCGACGCTGCACGGCCTCCACCACGGGGGCCAGGACGACCGGGACGAGATGGCGATCTTCCTCGAGCCGGCGGAGTTCCTGATCGGCCTACGCGTTGCGAAGTCGGGCAGGCGCTGGCGGCCGTTCGACCACTACATCGAGCGGACGCAGCCGGAGGGCGCGCGTTCCGGCCCTGGCGACCTCGACCTCGTTTCCTACACGCTGCGCAAGTGGCTTCGGCTGGCGCTGTCCGGGAATCCGACGGTGCTACTGCTCCTCTTCTCTCCACCGGAGACGCTGCTCGTGTGCACGGAGCGGGGTGCGGCGCTGCGGGAGCTGGCGCCCGCGATCGTCTCTCGCCAGGCCGGGCCGAGGTATCTCGGCTACCTGCGCGCCCAGAAGGAGCGGCTGCTCGGCGAACGGGGCCAGCGGCGGGTCAACCGGCCGGAGCTGATCGCGGCGCACGGCTTCGACACGAAGTACGCGATGCACGTCGTCCGCCTCGGCCACCAAGGGGTCGAGCTGCTGACGACCGGCCGGCTGACGCTGCCGATACCGGAACCCACCCGGTCGCGGATCATGGCGATCAGGCGCGGCGAATGGAGCGAGGGCGACGTCGTCGCGGAGATCGAGGCCGTCGAGCGCAGCCTCGTCGAGGCCAACGAGTCGTCACCTTTGCCGGACGCGCCGGACTACGAGAGCGTGAACGCGTTCATCGTCGACGCCTATCGCGACGCGTGGGGCTGGCGCGCCTAGTGGCTCGCGAGCACGGACGGCAGCTCCTCCAGCTGGAGCTCGAAGACCCCCGCCAGCGCCTCCAGCGCAGGGCCGCGGACCTCGTCCACGGCGACGGGCCGGCCGAGCTCCTGCGCGACCGTCGTGAAGGCGGCGTCCTCGAGCCCGCACGCGGTGATCCACTGCGTGAACGGCGCCGGATCCAGGTCGACGTTGAGCGCGTAGCCGTGCGTCGTCACCCACTTCGAGATGTGGATGCCGATCGAGGCGATCTTCCGCGGCGGCCTGGTCAGCCAGACTCCGGTGAGCCCGTCGATCCGCTCGCCCTCGACGCCCATCGTGCGGAGCGTGAGGATCAGCGCCTCCTCGAGGTCACGGCAGTAGCGCTTGACGTCCTGGCCGTGCCGCTTCAGGTCGAAGATCGGGTAGCAGACGAGCTGCCCGGGGCCGTGGAAGGTCGACTTGCCGCCGCGATCGGCCTCGACGATCTCGACGTCAACACCTGCGGGGACGTGCAGCTCTCCCTCCTCGGTGCGTCGCCCGGTCGTGATCGTGGGCGGGTGCTCGAGCAGCAGGATCGTGTCGGCCCGCGTCCCCTCGGCGACCTCCGCCGCCACCTCGCGCTGCAGCTCCCACGCCTCGCCGTATGGGACGACTCCGAGATTCAGCACGTCTGCACGCGTCATCAGCGGAGCGTAGCTAGGCCTCCGGGCCGTCCGTCGCGACCGGGTTCCCGATCAGCGTGTCGAGCGCGTTCTGGAGCTCGTCGCGGTAGTACATGAGCGCGATCGTCTCGGCGTCGGCCCGGTGGAACACGAGCCAGAGCCACTCGACGATGTCGTCGCGCATCGCCCAGGGCGTGAACCCCGCGTCGGCCGCAAGCTCGAGGAACCGCTCCAGCGTCTCCCGCGTCCGCGGCAGCGCGTTGCGCAGGAACGCATCGAGCTCGGCGAGCGACTCGACCCCGTCCCGGCGCAAGAGCCAGAGGGGGCCCTCTTCGATGTCGTTCCAGCCCGGCCAGTCGTTCTCGTCGTAGTGGAAGCCGACCTCGGCCGCGAGCTCGACGAGGGACTGGACGAGCTCCGAGGCGTGCAGGTACGCGAGCAGGGTGATCCCGTTCAGCGGGAGGTCGAGCTTGCCGGCAGCGACCGACTGCCGGTGCTCCTCGAGGAGGTGCTCGACCGAGTCTCTGACGAGCGCTAGCTCCGCGTCGGTGGCCTCCACCGCCGAGGCGAGGCGCCCGAGGGCGTCGCGGAGCTCGACCGGGAAGGCCGTGGCGGAACGGAACGGAAGCTCGGCGAGGACGTCCCGCCAGGCGTCGTGCAGCTGTGTCGTCGCATCGATCCGCAGCTTGAGGCCCGCGTACGCCGACCATTCGGGCAGCTCGGAGCGCCTCTCGTCGAGCTCGATGAGATACGAGGGAAGCTCGTAGGCGATCCCGCTGCCATCTGCGTCGTCGGTGAGCCGTCCGCCGCGGGCGGCCGCCTCCGCGACCGTGACCGAGCCGGCCGGGTCGACGACGAACTCGGCCTCGAGCAGCTCCTCGAGCCCCTCGATGTCGGCCGGGCTGTTGAAGCAGATCGTCAACCCGATCACGCGGAGCCGGCTCTGGAACGGGTCGCCGATCGCCTCGCCGCTTCGCCAGGCCTGCAGCAAGTCGCGCCGAAGGTCGTCTCCGTGGACGTCGAACGGGAGCATCCAGGAGTGCTCGAGGCCGTTGTCGTCGCACAGCGCCCGGAGCGGGTCCTTCAAGCGCGTTGCGAACGCCTCGTAGAGGTCGTGCTGCTCGTGGTAGTGGTCGACCCAGCCGACGATGGTCGACGGTGCCTCCGCAGGCTCCGTGATCGTCCAGGAGCAGAGGAGGTCAGGATCCGAGATCACCTCGCCGGTGCTGCGGAGCGTGTACTCGCCGGGGTCGGCCGGCTCGAAGGAGTCGAAGGCGGGCGGCAGCGTGAAGATCTCACCCGACGCCTGCCGGATCTCGATGCCCAACTCCTCGTCCGCAGAGACGACGACGCCGTGCAGCTGCTCTCGCTCACGAACGCGTCCGTCGGCCGTCATGTACGTGAGGCCGACGAGGACGGTCTTGCCCAGGATCTCGCCGGCTTCCACGTTGGCGGAGCGTACTCCGCCCTTCCGTGCCTGCCTAGTAGTCCGACTCGCCCCAGGACTCGAGCTTCTCGCGCAGCGAGTGGAGGAAGCGCCCGGCGAGGGCGCCGTCGACGAGGCGGTGGTCGTACGTGAGCGTGATGTTCATGATCGGCCGGATCGCGATCACGTCCTGTCCGAGCTCGTCGGTGACGACCCACGGACGCTTGACGACTGCATAGGTGCCGAGGATCCCGGCCTGCGGCTGGCTGATCACGGGCGTGCCGTGGAAGGTGCCGTAGCCGCCGGGGTTCGTGATCGTGAAGGTGCCGCCCTGGACGTCGTCGGGCATCAGTTTCTTGTCGCGGGCGCGCTTGGCGATGTCGGTGACGCCGCGGGCGAGTCCGAGCAGGTTGAGGCCCTCCGTGTGCTTCAGCACCGGCACGATCAGGCCCTTGCCGTCGGCGAGCTCGACCGCGAAGCCGAGGTTGACGAAGTTGCGCGTGACGATTTTGTCGCCGCGGATCTCGCCGTTGATCCACGGGTACTCGCGCAGCGTCTCCACAGTCGCCCTGGCGATGAACGAGAGGTAGGTCGGGTTGACCCCGTACGCCTGCTCGTACTCCTTCTTCAGCTTCTTGCGGATCGCGACGACCTTCGACATGTCGACCTCGATCGCGCTCGTGACGTGCGCGGACGTGTCGAGGGAGCGGCGCATGTGCTCGGCGATGCCCTTGCGCATGGCCGACATCGGCTCGACCGTCTCGCCGTCCTGGGCCTCGGCGCTCGCGGTGGGGGCCGGAGCAGCGGGAGCCTGCGGCGGTGCCTGTGCGGCCGGGGCCGGAGGCGCGGGTGCGGCCGGAGCAGGTGACGGAGTCGTTGGCGCGGCCTGTGCTGCGGGTGCCGGAGCGGGCTCGTCTGGAGCGGCAGGGGCCCCGGGCGCCGGTGGTGCGGGAGCAGCCTGCCCGCCGCTCTCGACGAACGCGAGGATGTCCTTCTTCGTCACGCGGCCGCCCGTGCCGGTGCCCTGGACGACGTTCGGGTCGACGCCGTGCTCGGACGCGATCCGGGCGACGACCGGCGAGACGAACGTGCGGCCGTTGCCGGATGCGGGCGCAGCCGCCGGGGCGGGAGCAGGAGCTGTCGGCTCGGCGGTCTCGGATGCGGCAGCCTCGGACGCGTCGGCGGCGGCCTGCGTCGCCGGCTCGGGGGCTTCCGGAGCCTGCGGCGCTTCGGCCGGCGCAGCGCCTTCGGGCGCGATCACGGCCAGCACGGTCCCGACGTCGACCGTCTCGCCCTCCTGGACGAGGATCTGGACGACGACGCCCTCGCCGGGGCTCGGCACCTCGGTGTCGACCTTGTCGGTCGAGATCTCGAGCAGCGACTCGTCCCGGGCGACGTGCTCGCCCTCGGCCTTGAGCCACTTCGTGATCGTCCCCTCGGAGACGGACACGCCCATCTGGGGCATGACGACTTCGGTCTGCGTTCCGGTCGACATCTGCTCTCCTAGTACTCCGCCAGCTCTCTCAAACCCTTCACGACGTCCTCGACCTGCGGGATGAAGGCCTTCTCGAGCACGGGCGAGAACGGCACGGGGCAGTCGGGCGCTGCGATCCGCTTCACGGGCGCGTCGAGATCCTCGAACGCCTCCTCGCAGATCGTCGCGGCGATCTCGCCGCCGAAGCCGCCGGTGCGGTTGTCCTCGTGCAGCACGACCACCTTGGAGGTCTTGCGCACGCTCGCCAGCACCGCCTCCTTGTCCCACGGCATCACCGTGCGCAGGTCGACGATCTCGACCGACACGCCGTCGGCGTCGAGCTGCTTCGCGGCCTCCTCGGCGGTGTAGACCATCGCGCCCCAGGTGATCACCGAGACGTCGTCGCCCTCGAGGTGCGTGCGGGCCTTCCCGATCGGGGTCACGTAGCGCTCGTCGGGCACGTCCGCCTTGATCCGCCGGTAGAGGTGCTTGTGCTCGAAGAAGAGAACCGGGTTCGGATCCTCGATCGCCGCGACGAGCAGGCCCTTCGCGTCCTCCGGCGTGGCCGGGCAGACGCACTTGAGGCCGGGGATGTGCGCGAACGAGCTCTCCGGGTTCTGCGAGTGGAACGGGCCGCCCGAGAAGCCGCCGCCGGACGGGAGCCGGACGACGATCGGCACCGGCGTGCCGGCGCGGAAGCGCTGCTTCGCGGCCACGGTGACGAGGTGGTCCCAGCCGCAGGAGATGAAGTCGGCGAACTGCATCTCGGCGACGGCCCGCATGCCCATCATCGACGCGCCGGTGGCGGCGCCGAGGATCGCCGTCTCGGCGAGGGGCGAGTCGATCACGCGCCAGGGGCCGAACTCCTCCTGGAAGCCGAGCGTCACCTTGAAGGCGCCGCCGTAGACGCCGACGTCCTCGCCGATCACGAAGACACGGCTGTCGCGGCGCATCTCCTGCCGGAGCCCGTCGCTGATCGCCTGGAGGTAGGTCTTCTCGGCCATTACTTGTGGTGGGGCGTGTCGAGGTCCTCGGGCGTCGCATAGACGCCCTCGAGCAGCGTGCCCGGATCGGGCAGCGGCGACTCCTCCGCCTGCGAGAGCGCGTCGTTGAGCAGCTTCTTCACGCGAGCCGAGATCTCTTCCTCTTCCTCGCCGGTCAGCTCCGCGTTCTCGCGCAGCCAGGTGCGGAAGCGCTCGACCGGGTCGTTCTTCGCCCACTCCTCGAACAGCTCCTTGGGGACGTAGAAGGCGTCGTCGTGGACGGCGTGCCCCTCCATCCGGAGTGTCTTCAGCTCGAGCAGCGTCGGGCCACCGCCGTTGCGCGCTTTCTCGATCGCCGCCTTCGCCTCGCGGTAGACGGCGAGCACGTCGGTGCCGTCGACGACCACGCCCTCGAAGCCGTACGCGGCGGCGCGGTCGGCGAGGTGCTCGACCGCATAGCCGAGGTGGGTCGGCGTCGAGTACGCCCACTGGTTGTTGTCGCAGATGAAGACCACGGGAAGCTGGCGGACGCCGGCGAAGTTCATCGCCTCGTGCGCGTCGCCGCGGGCCATCGCGCCCTCGCCCGACCAGCCGACCGCGACGCGCTTCTCGTCCCGGATCCGGAAGGCGAGCGCGCAGCCGACGGCCACCGGCATCATCGCCGGCAGGTGGCTGACCATCGCGATCATCCCCAGGCGCGCGTCGGCCATGTGGACGTTGCCGTCGCGGCCGCGCGTCGGCCCGCCCTCGCGGCCCATGTACTGCGCGAAGATCCGCCACGGCTCGACCCCGCGTGTGACATGGACGCCCATGTCGCGGTGGAGCGGCGTGCCGACGTCGTCCGGTCCCATCGCGGTCGCGACGCCGACGGCGGCGCCCTCGTTGCCGCGGCCCGTGTAGAACGAGCCGGGGATCTTCCCCTGCTTGTAGAGGATGTGGCCGCGCTCCTCGATGCCGCGGGTCACGAGCAGGTTCCGGTAGACGCCGAGCAGATCCTCGCGATCGAGGCCCGCCTCACGTACTTCACTCAGCGAGCCGACCGGCCCTGCCTCACGTACCGCCATGCGTGATTACCCCCGCGGTTGAACGACGGCTGCACTTTATCGACGCGCATAGGATGGAGCGGTGAGCACCGTCTTCGACTCCGACGTCTTCGAGATCGAGCAGCTGATCCGGCCGATGGTCAATCTCTACCGGATCTCCGCTCGAGGGCTCCCGGTCGCGTTCGTGCGCCAGAAGCGGATGGCGATCAAGGAGGACATCCGCTTCTTCGCCCACGAGGACGAGACCGAGGAGCTCTTCCGGATCAAGGCGCGCTCGCTGATGGAGTTCGGCGGCCGCTACGACGTGACGACTCCCGCAGGGGAGCGGATCGGCGTGCTCGGCAAGGTTTTCGGCAAGTCGCTGCTCCGCTCGACCTGGTCGATCATGGACGCGGACGAGCAGGAGCTCGCGATCGCGAAGGAGCGCTCGCAGTTCTGGGCGATCGTCCGCCGCGTGATCGACGCGGTGCCCTACGGCGACTTCATCCCGATCGTCTTCCACTTCCGGATCGATCGCGGCGAGCAGCACCTGGGCGACTTCACGCGGGCGTTCGGGATGCGCGACCGCTACACGCTCGACCTCTCCAACGACACCGAGCGGGTCATCGACCGCCGGCTGGCGATCGCACTGGCGATCGCGCTCGACGCGCTGCAGAGCCGCTAGGCGGCAAGGTCGGTCATCGGCCGGTCGACGTCGACCTGCTCCTCGTCCGACCGCTTCAGCAGCGTCAGCATGACGACGATTCCCGCGATGAAGAAGGCGGCGCCGCCGAGGTAGGCGGCGTGGAAGCCGGAGACGAGCGCCTCGCCCTGGTCGACCGCGGTCGGGGCTCCGGGAAGGCCGCCGAGGTGGTTCTCGGTCCGGTTGACCGCGAGCGTCGAGAGGATCGCGAGCCCGAGCGCGCCGCCGACCTGCTGCGACGTGTTGAAGAGGCCGGATGCGAGTCCCGCGTCCTCGCCCTCGATCCCGCTCGTCGCGAGCAGCGTCACCGGGACGAACGTGAGCCCCATGCCGACGGAGACCGGGCCGAGCCCGAGCAGCACGTCCGAGAGGTAGGAGCCGTTCGCGTCGCTCGTGACGAGCAGCAGCATCCCGATCGTCGCGAGCGTCATCCCGATCGTCGACGTCGTGCGGATCCCGAGCCTCTTCACGAGCGGCTGGGAGAGGCCGGCGCCGATCCCGATGCCGACCGTGACCGGCAGGAAGGCGAGACCGGCCTCGAGCGGCGTGTAGCCGAGCACGCGCTGCACGTAGAGCGTGTTGAAGAAGAACATCGCGAAGAGCCCGGAGGCGACGAGCAGCATCGTCACGTTGGCTGCGCGGAGCGTCCGGACGGTGAAGATGCCGAGCCGCACGAGCGGCGCCCTCTGGCGCTGCTCGATCAGGACGAAGGCGGTCAGCAGGACGAGCGCGGCGGCTCCCCAGAGGAGCGTGCTGGCCGACGTCCACCCTGCCTTCTGCACGTTGACGATCCCGTACACGAGCGCGATCAGGCCGGCCGTGACGGTGACGGCGCCGGGGATGTCGAACACGCGGTGCTCCGCCTCGGCGCGCGACTCCGGCACGTAGACCACCGAGGCGACGAACGCCGCGATCCCGACCGGGACGTTGACGAAGAAGATCCACGGCCAGGAGAGGAAGTCGACGAGGATGCCGCCGAGCAGCAGGCCGACCGCGGCTCCGCCGGTGGCGATCGCGGCCCAGACGCCGAGCGCCTTCGTCCGGGCTTCGCCCTCGGCGAACGTGGTCGTCAGGATCGAGAGCGCGGCGGGCGCGACGAGCGCGGCCCCGAGGCCCTGGAGGCCGCGGGCCAGGATCAGGAAGGTCGACGAGTCGGCGATCCCGTTCAGGAGCGACGCGACGGTGAAGACGACGACGCCCGCGAGGAAGACGCGCTTGCGCCCGATCAGGTCGCCCATGCGGCCGCCGAGCAGCAGGAAGCCGCCGAAGATCAGCGTGTACGAGTTGACGACCCACTGCAGGTCGGCCTCGGCCATGTTCAGGTCGGCCTGGATCGAGGGCAGCGCGACGTTCACGATCGTCGCGTCGAGGACGACCATGAACTGCGCGATGCAGACCAGGCAGAGGACGAGCCAGGGGCTGACGTGCTTCACGGGCAAGACCGACGTTCTAGCAGCCGCGCGCGCGCCCGGCGGTACGGTTATCCGTGTGAGGCCGAAGCCCAAGCGGAACTGGATCCAGGAGGAGCGCCGCAAGACGCTCGGCGACTACACCTGCTTCTGCCTCGACTGCGGATCGGTGTGGCGCTACTTCCTCGAGGGCGAGGCGGACCTGCCGGCCGAGTGCCCCCACTGCGGCGGTGAGACGCGCCACCGCTGCCCCGCCTGCTCGGCACCCTTCCCGTCCGCCTTCGCGGTCGAGTGCGAGGAGTGCGGCGTAGCGGTGCGCCCGCCCGAGGTGCTCGGCGTCCGCATTCGCAAGCCCGGCCGCTGACCGTTCCGGACCAGGCGGGGCCAGGACCCCACACGTCTGCGTGGGACATGTCGGGGCCAGGACCCCGCATGTCCGGACCCCGCATGTCCGAACAGGACAGGGCTATCCCGGCGGTACGCGGCGAAGCAGCAGGACCTCGACGGGCTCCTCGCGGCCCCTCAGGTGGACGGTGCCGAGCGGCTCGGTCTCGGCACCCCACAGCTGACTTGCCGTCTCGGCGCTGATCGCGACGCCGCCGGCCGGCGCCAGCCCCTCGATCCGCGAGCCGAGGTTGACCGCGTCGCCGATCGCGCTGTAGGTGCGGCCGCTGCCGGTGCCGAGCACGCCGACCGAGGCCTCGCCGGTGTTGAGCCCGGCGCGGAACCGCGGCCACTCCGGGTGCTCGGCCGCGAGCGCCCCCGCCTCCTCCTGCAGCGCCAGCGCCGCGCGCGCGGCCCGCTCGGCGTGGCCCTCGCCTTCGAAGGTCGCGAAGACGGCGTCGCCGATCAGGCGGTCGACCTTGCCGCCGTGGCGCTCGATCGGTGGGATCGCGGCTGCGAAGAGCCTGTCGAGCATCCGCGAGACCGCCGTCGCGTCGTGCTGCTCCGAGAACGACGTGAAGCCCTGCAGGTCGGCGAAGAGGACGGTGACGGGCTGCGCGTCCCGGTCGAGATAGAGGCGGCCGAAGCGCTCCTCGGAGCCCTCTCGGTGCGCCACTGCGGCGATCACCCCGAACGCGAGCAGCATCAGGACGTGCCACTCCCACCACGAGGCCTGCCAGTTGCGGCCGAGCGCGACCGCCACCATCGCCTCCGCGAGCAGGACGAACGCGACGGTGAAGCCGAGCACGAGCCGCGAGCGGCGCTCTCGGTAGAGGGCGAGGTAGTGCGCGACGGCGTACGCGTAGAAGGCGACGCCGACGATCGAGAGGGCGACGATCGGGAAGGACAGCCGCTCGGGGACGACCGAGTCGTCCACCTCGGGGAAGAGAGCGAGCGCGGCGACCGCCCACGCGACGAGCAGGACAAGCAGCGCCCGCTCGATCAGCTTCGGCCGCACCGGCTCTCCGTCCACCGCCGAGAGCGCCGCCAGCGCACCGGCCAGCACGAGCCCGACGGGCGTTGCGATCACGAAGCCGAGATTCGGCCTGTCGAGCAGGACGCCCGGGGTGGCGAGCGCGTGCAGCGCGAGGAAGCCCGAGGCGGCGAGGAAGGAGAGCGAGACGAGGTGGACGCGCCGGTCGCCCCGCTTGCGCGCCGCCACGCCCGTCGCGTAGGCGAGGACGGCATTGAGGCCCGCTGTGAGCAGGACGAGCCAGAAGTGGGACGGCTGATGCTGCCAGTGCACGTCCGCGTCCGGCGCCGCGAGCAGGATCGCGAGCCCCACGAGCGGCAGCGCCAGCGGCGCCGCAAGGGTCAGCGGTGGGCGGACCACGATGTCGTGTGATCCGGTGCCGCCGGCTCCAGGGCGAGGTAGGCGTGGACGTCGCTGACCGCGAGCGCGCCCGAGCCGGCGGCCGAGGCGACGCGCTTCACCGACCGGGCACGCACGTCGCCCGCCGCGAAGACGCCAGGCAGGCTCGTCTCGAGCGGCAGCGGCGGGCGTTCGAGCTTCCACCCGGGAACGCCCGGGCCCGTGGGCAGGTAGCCCCACTCGTCCCGGACGAGCTCGTCGGGGAGCCATTCGGTGTGCGGGTGGGCGCCGATCAGCACGATCAACGCCGCCGCCGGCACGGTCTCGACGCCGTCCCGGGTCCGCAGCTCGAGCGCCCGGAGCGTGCCCTCGCCGAGTGCTGCCGCAACCTCGGTTCGCGGCAGCACCTCCACGTTCGGGTCCTTGTCGATCGTCTCGATCAGGTACTGCGACATCGTCGCCGCCAGGCCGTCGCCGCGCACGAGGATCCGGACCTTGCACGCGTAGCGGGAGAGGTGGAGGGCGGCCTGGCCGGCGGAGTTGCCGCCGCCTACGAGGTAGACGGCCTCGCCCGCGAGCGCCTGTGCCTCCGACATCGAGGCGCCGTAGTACACGCCGGCGCCCTCGAGCTCGGTCAGGCCCGGCGCGTCGAGCCGCCGGTACTCGACCCCGAGCGCGAGGACGATCGCGCGGGCCGCGATCTCGGAGCCCGTGTCCGTTCTCACGACGTGCCTGCCCTCGCCGGGCTGGAGCGCTGTCACGCGGTGGGTCAGACGGAACTGCGCGCCGAAGAGCCAGGCCTGCTGGTACGCGCGCTGGGCGAGCTCCCCGCCGCCGAGGCCGCGCGGGAAGCCGAGGTAGTTGCGGATCAGCGAGCTGGAGCCCGCCTGGCCGCCGACGGCGCCGGCGTCGAGCACCGTCGTTCGCAGCCCCTCCGAGGCCCCGTACACCGCTGCGCTCAGCCCCGCCGGGCCGGCACCGACGACGACGAGGTCGGTCTCGTGCGAGTCGAGCTCGGTTGGGAAGCCGAGCGCACGGGTCAGCTCTGCCGCGCTCGGATCGGTCAGCGCCCGGCCGTCGGCGAGCGTGACCGCGGGCCGGGCGCCGTCCTCGGCCGGGAGCGCGCGGTGCGGGATGCCGAGGCCCGCGAGCGTCGCGCGGAGGCGGTGGCCGTCCGCCGAGCCGGGGTCCGCGACGACCGTCGCACCCGCCGGCCCCTCGCCGCGCAGCCGCTCCGACTCCTGCAGCAGCTCGCTGATCGTCCGGTGGAAGACCTCGTCTCGCGTGCGTGTCGGAGCGATCACGTACAGGTCGATCCAGCCGCGGGCCATGCTGCGGAGCACGAGCTCGCCGACGCCGCGGCGGCTCCAGCCGAGCCACGGGATCAGGAGGCCGCGCCGCGTGGTCGGGAAGCGTCCGCGCATCCCGGCCAGGAGCGCGGCTCCCTCCTTCCCGGACGCGAGCGCCACGGCGATGTCGTCGCCCGCCGCGTCGGCCTCGTCGAGGACGGCGGCCAGCTCGGGCGTGCCGCAGATCCGAACCGCGTAGTCCTCGCCGTAGCGGCGCCGCAGTTCCTCCTCGATCAGGCCGCGCTCCTGCGGGTCGTCGTCGGCGACCACGAGCAGCGGCGTGCGGGCGGGGGAGGTCACGTGCTCCCGCCCAATCCTACGGTGAGGCTCCTAGAACATCGAGCCGATGATCTGCGAGAAGCGGATCACCGTCACGGTCTCGTCCTCGGCCACGGGACGGTTGTAGAGCTGGCCGAGGAAGCGCGTCATCTCGTCGGGCCGCCGGATCTCGGGGTTGTCGTGCTCGATCTCGCGCGGGGAGAGCTCCTTGATCTGCTTGACCTCGACCTTGTCGATCACGGCGTCGAAGATCTTCTCCCGCTGCCCGTAGCGAACGCCCACGAGCACGGTCACGATCATCCCCTTCTTGTACTTGCCCGACTTGTCGCCGAGCCGGATCGTCGCCGTCTTCCGGTGCGTGCGCAACTGGTCGGCGACGAGTGGGGAGTAGAAGTTGAGCGCGTACATCGGCGGGGAGGATCATAGAGAGGAGAGGGCCTTCGCAGCCATCTCCCTCTCGCCGCCGTAGGCGAGCAGCCGTGGGGCGTCCTCGAGCGGCAGCCAGCGGGCCTCCGCGACCTCGAGCTCCATCCCGGGCGGCAGCTCGCCGATCCGTCCGGCCGTGTAGCGGAGCAGGAAGAAGCTGACCACCTTGAAGATCCGCTCGCCCCCGCGCGTGTAGACGTAGCGGACGTCGCCGAGCTTCCCGTCCAGCCGGCCTGAGAGCCCCGTCTCCTCGGCGACCTCGCGTACCGCGGTCTCGGCGGGGCCCTCGCCGGGGTCGATCAGGCCCTTGGGCAGCGCCCATGTCCCCTCCGGCTTGCCGCTGGGCCGAATCGCGGCCAGGTACCAGCGGCCGCGCAGCCGCCGGACGATCACACCGCCGGCCGAAAACTCACGATTCATCGGTAGTTTGTGACAATTGCTCGTCCTGCTCAGAGCTTGCGGCTTGCGCATGGCTCGCAGATTTGTAGAATGGCGTTGGCACTCTCACAGTCAGAGTGCCAGGTCGTGTCACAAAGTCTGAAGGACGAGGAGGCATCACATGAATCTGCAGCCTCTTGGTGACCGTCTGATCGTGGAGATCCTCGAGGAAGAGGAGATCACGGTCAGCGGCATCGTGCTGCCCGACACCGCGAAGGAGAAGCCGCAGCGCGGCAAGGTCCTCGCGGTCGGTCCCGGCCCTCGCGACGAGGACGGGGAGTACATCAAGATGGACGTCGAGGAGGGTGACGAGATCATCTTCTCCAAGTACGGCGGAACCGAGATCAAGGTCGGCTCCGATGACGTCCTGATTCTGCGCGAGTCGGACGTGCTCGCCAAGGTCGTCGGCGACCGCGCCGCGGTCTAACCAGGAACTCAGGAGGAACCAGGAAATGGCTCACAAGGAGCTCAAGTTCAACGAGGACGCGCGCCGCTCGCTCGAGCGCGGCGTGAACATCCTCGCCGACGCGGTCAAGGTGACGCTCGGCCCGAAGGGTCGCTACGTCGTGCTGGACAAGAAGTACGGCGCCCCGACGATCACGAACGACGGCGTCACCATCGCCCGCGAGATCGAGGTCGAGGACCCGTTCGAGAACCAGGGAGCGCAGCTCGTACGCGTGGTCGCCACGGCGACCAACGACGTCGCCGGCGACGGCACGACGACCGCGACCGTGCTCGCCCAGGCGATCGTGCGGGAGGGCCTCAAGAACGTGGCCGCCGGCGCGAACCCGATGGGGATCAAGCGGGGCATCGAGGCGGCCGTCGAGGCCGTCGTCGAGGACCTGAAGAAGCAGTCGAAGGAGGTCACGGGCAAGGAGGACATCGCCCGGGTCGCCACGATCTCGGCGCGCGAGCGCGAGATCGG
>JANPKC010000312.1:0-11053 GCA_031425855.1 Actinomycetes bacterium
AACCGCTGCCACCGGTTCGCGCGAACCGCGACGAGCTCCGAAGCGGATTCCAAGCCGCCAGTGGAGACACCAAGAAAACCAGGAGAGCGCGGTGCGAATGGGTCGCGCGCTTCGACCGAGCCGCGCGGGACGGCCGTGACATCGAGGGCGCGAAGCTTCCCCGTTGCCATCTCCGGAATGCAGCCGAATGTCCGATCAACTACCCGCGGCGGCTCTACGGCGGCCCCGATCGTGGCCGCATTGAAGCCAACACCAAGCACCGCCGCAGTCGAGATCGCGGCCCCGCGGCGGATTGTGCGCGTTAGCATCCGCACGGAGCTTCGGGGTAACGCAACCCGATGCGAAACAAGGAGTGTGATCCGGTGACGGTCAAGATCCTCCTCTGCATCGTGGTGGGCCACCGCTGGGTGACGGCAGGCGATGGCGAGATCTACCCCGTGCTCCGTTGTGCGCGCTGCGGTGGCACTCAGAGCCTCGCTTCGGGAACTCAGGGGCCCGAAGGGTGGGCCGAACGAGGCGGCCGCGCCGACAGGGTCGATCACCTCCAAGACGCCCAACGGCAACCTCCGCCCTAACCGTCAGACGTCATTGCCGACGCTCGCCAAGGCGCTCGACGACGGCGGCGATCGCCTGGCCGAAGCCGATGCACATGCAGGCGATCCCGTACCGCGCCTTGCGCCGCTCGAGCTCGTTCAGGAGCGTTGCGGTGACGCGGGCGCCGGTCGCGCCGAGCGGGTGGCCGAGCGAGATGCCGCCGCCGTTCGGATTGATGTCGTCGAAGCGGTCCTCGAGCCCGGCGTCGTGCGCGAACTGGAGCACGACCGACGCGAACGCCTCGTTCACCTCGATCACGGAGATGTCGTCCCAACCGAGGCCGGCCTTCGCGAGCGCCTTTCTGCACGCCTCGGGGTTGCCGTGCAGCATCCGGTACGGGTCGACGCCGGCGAGCCCGAAGGAGACGAAACGGGCGCGCGGCTCGAGGCCGAGGCGCGACGCGGCCGCCTCGCTCGTCACGAGCACCGCGGCGGCTCCGTCGACGATCTGGCTCGAGTTCCCGGCGGTGACGACACCGTCGGGAAGGAACGCCGGCTGGAGCGACGCGAGCTTCTCGGCCGACGTGTCGCGGCGCGGCGCCTCGTCGACGGCGAAGAGCACGGCGGCGCCTGCCGCCGAGACCTCGACCGGGACGATCTCGTCCTCGAAGCCGCCCCCGTCGATCGCGGCGATCGCCCGCCGGTGCGACTCGAGCGAGTACGCGTCGAGCGCCTCGCGGGAGAGGCTCCACTCCGACGCGAGCGCCTCTGCGGAGATGCCTTGCGGGACGATCTGCCAGCGCTCGGTCAGCAGGTCCGAGAGGTCGCCGCCGTTCGAGCCCATCGGGACGCGCGACATCATCTCGACGCCCGCCGACACGACGACGTCGAGCTGCCCGGACCAGATCGCGGACGCGGCGTTGAAGTTCGTCTGCATCGAGGAGCCGCACTGGCGGTCGACCGTCGTCCCGCAGACCGTCTCCGGCCAGCCGGCGACCATCGGCGCCATCCGGCCGATGTTCCAGCCCTGCTCGCCGATCTGCGTCACGCAGCCCATCTGGACGTCCTCGATTTCGGCCGGATCGAGGTCGTGGCGGGCGACGAGGCCGTTCAGCACCTGGCCGGCGAGCTCGTCGCCGCGCGTGCCGGCGAGCGATCCGTTCCGCCGCCCGATCGGGCTGCGAACCGCGTCGACGATCAGCGCGTCCGTGGCCATACGAGGAGCATAGACTCACCACGTGGCCACGACCGCCCACGAGAAGAAGCTGTTGATCGCGGGTGAGTGGGTCGAGACCGGCGCCTGGGTCGAGGTGCGCTCTCCCTACTCCGGCGAGCTCGTCGGCCGGGTTGCAAAGGCAGGAGCGGACGAGACGCGACGCGCCGTGGACGCCGCCGAGGCCGCGATGCGGGAGCCGCTGCCGGCGCACAAGCGGGCCGAGATCCTCGTCCGCGTCGCCGGCCACCTCGGCCGCCGCCACGAGGAGGTCGCGCAGACGATCGCCGCCGAGGCCGGCAAGCCGCTCAAGGCCGCACGCGTCGAGGCCTCGCGCGCGATGTCGACCTTCACGTTCGCGGCCGTCGAGGCGAGGAAGCTCGCCGGCGAGATGGTGCCGATGGACGCCTCTCAGGCGGGCGCCGGCAAGCTCGCGTTCACGCTGCGGCAGCCGATCGGCGTCGTCGGCGCGATCTCGCCGTTCAACTTCCCGCTCAACCTCGTCGCGCACAAGATCGCGCCCGCGCTCGCAGCCGGCTGCGCCGTCGTGCTCAAGCCGGCCTCGCAGACCCCGTTCTCCGCGCTGCTTCTGGCCGAGCTGATGACGGACGCGGAGCTGCCGCCCGGCTGGCTGAACGTCCTCGTCGGTCACGCGTCTGAGATCGGCGACGTCCTCGTCGAGGACGGGCGCGTTCGCGCGATCACCTTCACCGGCTCGGGCGACGTCGGCTGGAAGCTCGCCGAGCGAGCCCCGCGCAAGCGCGTCAAGCTCGAGCTCGGGAACGCGACGCCCGTGATCGTCGAGGCCGACGCCGACCTCGAGGACGTCGCGACGCGGCTCGCCGCGAATGCCGTCTCCTTCGCCGGCCAGAGCTGCATCTCGGTGCAGCGAATCTACGTCCGGCGCGAGGCCTACGACGAGCTCGTGTCGCGCTTCGTCCCCAAGGTGGAGTCGCTCGTCGTCGGCGACCCGCTGGACGAGGAGACCGACGTCGGGCCGTTGATCGACGCAGGCTCTCGCGAACGCGTGCTCGAGTGGATCGAAGAGGCGCGTGCGGCCGGGGCCGAGATCCTCACGGGCGGCGGGCTCGACGGCGAGCTGCTCCGGCCGACCGTGATCGCGAACGCCGCCGCCGACCTGAAGGTCTCCTGCGAGGAGGTTTTTGGACCCGTCTGCACGATCACGGCCTACGACACGCTCGACGAGGCGATCGAGCTCGCGAACGGGACGCGCTACGGGCTCCAGGCCGGGATCTTCACCGCGAACGTCAAGAATGCGCTGAACGCGGCCGCCCGGCTCGAGTTCGGCGGCGTCACCGTCAACGAGGCGCCGACCTTCCGGGCCGACCAGATGCCCTACGGTGGCATCAAGGACTCGGGGAACACGCGCGAGGGGCCCGCCTACGCCGTGCGCGAGCTCACCGAAGACCGACTCGTCGTCATCGATCTCTAGACTCGGCGCGTGGTGCGCCTTCCGCCCCTGCAGCGACTTCTGCGCCGAGACGAGGCCCGTCCGCGCCGGCGCCCGGCCCCGCCGGCGAGCGAGCTCCGGCGCGAGCGGCGCGCGCTCCTGCGCCTGCGCGAACAGAAGCTGCGCGACCTCGGCGGGCTGTCGCTGGAGATGTACCGCCGCGACCGGTTCCGCGAGGATCTCCTCCTCGAGCGCTGCGCGGAGCTGATCGGGCTCGAGGCCCGGATCCACGAGCTCGACGTCCTCCTCGGCGCCGCGCGCCGCGCGCCCGGCGTGCCGAAGACCGCCCGCTGCGAGTGCGGGGCCCCCCTGCTGTGGGGCTCGCGCTTCTGCGCCACCTGTGGCAGGCCCGTCGCAGAGGCAGCGGCGGACGCCCGATGAGCGCCGCCGGCCCCTCCCGCTGCCCGCGGTGCAACGCCGAGGTCCAGCCCGGCCAGGAGTACTGCCTGGAGTGCGGCGGGCGGCTCGCCCGCGAGACGCCCGGGCCGATCGCCCGCACGTCAACGACCGTGGCCGCGCGCCATGACTGGGCGGGCGCGTGGCTCGTGCCGGCGCTGCTCGGGCTCGTGATCGCCGTGCTGGGCGCCGGGGCCGCGATCGCGATCTCCGGCGACGGCGAAGAGGCGAGCGCGATCTCGACCGCCACCGGCGGCAGCCTGACCGTCACCGACGGCACGCCAACGCTGACCGCGCCCGAGCCGACGACTGCGACGACGGCCACGACGGCTCCGGCGACGACGGCACCGGCCACGACCGCTCCGCCGCCGAGGCCCGTGATCCCGGCTGCGATCAGCTGGCCGCGCGACCGCCGGGGCTGGACGATCGTCCTGCTCTCGCTGCCTCAGGCAAACGGCCGCGACGCCGCGGGCGCGCAGGCGAAGAAGGCCCGCGACGGCGGCCTCCGGCGCGTCGGCGTCCTCGACTCCTCGCGCTACGCGAGCCTCCACCCCGGCTACTACGTCGTCTTCCAGGGCGTCTTCGAGAACGAGGCCGAGGCATCGTCGGCCCTGCAGCGCGCGCGGGGGGTCTTCCCAAGCGCGTACCAACGTGAGATCGTTCCGTAGCGGTCAGGTGTAAAGAGTTTCGGGAGCGGGCACACCGCCCTCGCAACGGCCAGCAGGGCGCCCGCGCGTTTCCCCGTCGGAAAACTTATGTAAGCGACTTTGTAACAGCATCGGTGAGTCCGTATACTGGCTGCCGACAACCCCGCCGAAACCTCGTTTTCGGCCTGACTGCGGGACAGAACAGGGAGCGATGACCGCCCAGATGGAAGCCCAACTCTTGCAATTGCAGGCCTGCATGTATCAGTATTCGCGAGCGATTTACCGCTCGATCAAGGACCTGATCGACCCGTACGCCGAGGCCTCCGTACAGCTCGAGTCCCGTCGGTCGGTGCTCGAGCAGTGCGAGCAGACGATGGAGCGCCTGGCGGCCGACCCGCACTACTTCGCCAAGCCGGATCGCGCTCTCTTCCAGGACATCCGCCGCTTCTTCCCGATCACGGCGCAGGCTCAGGTCGCCTGGGCGGTCAAGGAAGGCGTTGCCGCGGCGGTCGGCTTCATCGAGGAGCAGCTCGAGGCCGGAGCGCTCGACGGCGGCGTCGCACGGTGCCGCGCAACGACGCGCAAGGGCAAGCCCTGCCAGCGGACACCGCTTCCCGAGCGCGACTACTGCCCGTCGCACCAGCACCTCGAGCGCTCGCTCGCGGCCGCCTGACGTCCCTGACCGCGCGGCTCCCGCCGGGCGAAGCCCGGCCCAGCGGCGCGTCAGGAACGCCAGGCCCTGCCGCGCCATGAGCCGATAAGCTCGGCTGCCTGATGTCGCACGACACCGACAAGCTGATCCGTCAGCTCTCTCTCGTTGCCTTCCTGATGGCGGAGCGGCGGCCGCTGACTGCACGCGACGTCAAGGGCAACGTCGAGGGGTACTCGGAGATGTCCGACGAGGCGTTCGCGCGACGCTTCTACTCCGATCGGGCCGAGCTGATCGCGCTCGGCGTCCCGCTCCACTCCCAGCGCGACGAGTTCACCGGCGAGGAGCTCTACACGCTTCGCTCCGAGAACTACTTCCTCGACGAGCTCGAGCTCGACGACGACGAGCTGGCGGCGCTGCAGACGGCGCTCTACATGCTGGAGGGGACATTCGCGTACGCGGAGCCGCTCCGGCTCGCCCTCCAGAACCTCGCGCTCGGCCGGCCGGGCTTCGACGACGCGCCGACCGAGACGGCCGCGAGCGTCCAGGTTCGCGACCCCGACTACTCGCCCGAGATGGCCGGGCGGCTCTCCAAGCTCGAGTCGGCGATCTCGAAGCAGCGCACGATCAAGTTCAGCTACTGGTCGCCGCGGCGCGACCAGACGCGCGAGCGGACGCTCAACCCCTACGCCCTGCGGCGCGACCGCGGCACCTGGTACGTGGTCGGCCACGACATCGACAACGACGACGTCCGCACCTTCCGCGTCTCGCGGATCCGCAGCGACATCCGCTTCGCCACCCGGCGCGAGCGCGACTTCCGGCTACCCGCCGACTTCGACGTAGACGCCTACCGCGTCGGCCAGGACTGGCAGCACGGGCCCGTCGCCGGCACCGCGAAGGTCGAGGTCACGGGGGACACGGCCTGGTGGGTCCATCGCACGCTCCGCGAGGCGGGCGCGCTCGTCGACGGGGTCTTCGAGACCGAGTACGCAGCGATCGAGCCGCTCGCCGGCTGGGTGCTGCGCCAGAACGGCCGCGCCGTGCCGCTCGAGCCGGAGGAGCTGCGCAGCGCGTGCGCCGAAGGGCTCCGGCGCGTGCGTGCCGCCCACGAGGCCGAGCCGCCGAAGCTGGCGCGTGAGAAGGCGGCCGAGGCCGTGCACGACGGAGCCGAGCGGCCGGCCCCGCCGGTGGCGCCGGAGCGCTTCGGCGTCCTCCAGGCGCTGCTCGCCTACCTCCTCGCCGCCTGCGGGGACGGACGGGACGCACAGCTCGACGCCGACGATCTCGCGGCGCGCTTCCACATTCCGCGCGAGGAGCTCCAGGATCACCTCTCGCTGCTCAACCTCGTCAACTTCGGCGGCGGCTGCTACACCGTCTACGCGGAGCTCGAGGGAGACACGGTGCGCGTCGACAAGGAGCTCTACGGCGACGTCTTCCGCCTCGCCCCGCGCCTGACGCCGCTGGAGGCCCGCGCGATCAGGCTGGCGCTCGACATCGTCGGCCCGTCGATCGCGGCGCAGGTGCATACCCCGCTCGACCGGGTGCGCAAGAAGCTCGAGGACACGTTCGGGCAGTTCGAGGATCACCAGGCGCCCGTGACCGGCACCGAGCTGGACGAGGAGGAGCTCGTCGCCACCCTCTCGCGCGGGATCGCCGAGCGCCGCGTCGTCGCCATCGACTACCTCAAGGACGGCAACGACATGCCGGCCGAGCGGCTCGTCGAGCCGTACACCTTCGAGCGCGTGCTGCCAAACTGGATCATCCACACATGGGATCGCTCGTCCGGCGGCGAGCGCTCGTTCCGGCTCGACCGGATGCGCTCGGCGCGGCTGACCGACGACCGCTTCGAGCCCCGTGACGGGTTCGACCCGCACTTCCTCGAGGACGCCCATCAGGTGCGCGTCCGCTACGGAAAGCCGGTGGCCCGCTACCGGGTCGAGCGGGGAGCGACGCGCCTGACCGACGGCTCCGCCCTGGCGACGCTGCGCGTCGGCACGAGGGACTGGCTGATCAGCGAGATCCTCGCCGACCGCGGCGAGGCGGTCGTGCTCGAGCCCGCCGACGTCCGCCCGGCGATCGCGAAGCGCGCCGCGCAGCTCGTCAAGGAGCTGCGCCTCACGCGCGTCAAGCTCCCGGGCTAGACGACCGGGACGCGCAGCGTGAAGACGGCTCCCTCGCCGGGTGTCGACTGGACGTCGAGCGAGCCGCCGTGGGCCTCGGCGAACGAGCGTGCGAGAAAGAGGCCGAGCCCGGTCCCGGGTTTCGCCGAGCCACCGGCCCGGCCGAACTTCTCGAAGATCTGCGACTGGTGCTCCTCGCGGATGCCAGGCCCGGCATCGCGCACGCGCACGACGACGTGGCCGTCGTCGGCGCTAGCGGCGACCTGAACCTCGCCGCCCGAGTCGGAGTACTTGATCGCGTTCGAGATCAGATTGTCGAGGAGCTGGCGGAGCCGCTCCGCGTCGCCGCGGACGCTCGGCAGCCCGGCCGGCAGCTCCGCGGTCAGGCGCACCTCGTCCTGGCCGATCTCGGCGGCGGAGACCGAGTCGCGCAGGATCTCGGCCAGGTCGACGTCGGCGAAGTGGTAGCCGAACGTCCCCGCCTCGATCCGCGAGGTGTCGAGCACGTCGCCGACGAGTGCCGACAGCCTCGACGTCTCGTCCGCGATCACGGCGAGAAAGGCCTCGCGCTGCTCCGGACGGAGCTCGCGCCAGCGCGCCTGCAGCGTCCGGGCCGAGCCGATCACGGCCGCCATCGGGCTGCGCAGCTCGTGCGACACCAGCGAGACGAAGTCGGCCCGCAGCGACGAGAGCCGCCGCAGCTCGTCCACGGTCGCGCGCTCGGCCTCGTAGGTGCGCAGGTTCTGGACCGCGGTCGCCACGAGCCGGCCGAGCAGCGTCACGAGCCCGAGCTCCTCCTGCCGGAACGACGCCGGCTCGTTGCGGGAGAGCGCGAGCGCGCCGATCGAGCGCGTCCCGAGCTGCAGCGGCGCCAGCACGCGCGCCCGGATTCCCAGAGCCAGGAGCCCCGCCTCCTCCGGGTACCGCTCCTCGGCGATGTCCTCGCGGTAGATCGTGTGTCCCTCGTCGATCACCTCCTCGAGGATCGAGCCGGGCACGGTGATCGCAGAGCCAGGCTCCAGGTACTCCTCAGCGCCGAGGCCGGCCGTCGCCATCACCCTCGCGCCACTGCCCTCCGCGAGCAGGATCGCGGCGCGGTCGAACGGCAGCAGGCTGCGCAGCTCGCGCACGAACGCCGCGAACGCGTCATCGAGGTCGAGCGACGAGCCCAGCGCTCGTGCCGCGCGGCTGGTCGCCTCGAGCAGGTCGACCCGGCGGCCGAGCTCGTCGCGGAGCCGTTCGGCCTCGGCGGCACGGTCCTCGGCATCGTGGGCCTGCCCACGCTCCATGTCCACGAGCCGGCCCACCACGCCGCCGAGCGCGAGCGCGACGACGACGCGGAGGACGAGGGCGTCGTATCGGACCGGCACGCCGAACTCGTCGTTCCGCCAGTACTCGAGCACGAGCAGGATCGGCAGCGTGGCGGCGGCGGCCACCAGCCCGCCGACCAGCCGGAAGAAGAGCGCCGCCTCGAGCACGACCAGGAAGTGCAGCGCCCGCAGCGGCTGTGCGGGCTCCCACGCAAAGACGAACATCAGCGCTGAGGTGAGCGCGAGATCGGTTGCCACATTCAGGGCGGCGAGGTAGCGCAGGCGCCCCCGCCACCGGTAGGCCAGCGCGAGGAGGACGACAGCGAGCCCGGCGTGGATGCCGAGGAGCGTCCAGGCGGCCTGCTCGTACGCGCCGGTGGGGAAGTCGTCGCGGTCGAGCAGGATCTTGATCAGCGCGAGCGGCACGAGCGCGAGACGGACGAACGAGAGGTTCCGGATCAGCTTCACGGCGCGCTCCGCCCGTCGATCCGCGCGAGCGCCCAGGAGGCGTGCTCGCGCAGGAGCTCGTCCTCGCCGGTCGCGTAGGCCTGCACAGCTCCACGTTCGGCGTCGCCGCCCACATTCCCGGCCGCGACGAGCGCGTTCCGGCGCAGCCAGCGGGGATCGTTGCGCGGGACGTAGAGACGGTCGTAGCGCGCCACGAGCTCCTCGCCGTCGGATTCGAGCCAGTCGAGCAGCGAGACGGACGGCTCCGCTCCGGCAGGCGGCTCCAGGCCGGCGCGCCGCTTCTCGACTCCCCGGTTCCAGGGGCACACGTCCTGGCAGATGTCGCAGCCGTAGACGAGCGCGCCGAGCTCGGCGCGGTACCGCTCGGGGATCGCTGCAGGAGCCTGCGTCCAGTACGAGAGACAGCGGGTCGAGTCGAGCGTGCCCGGCTCGTCGAGGGCGTCGGTCGGGCACGCGTCGATGCAGAGCGTGCACGAGCCGCAGCCGGCGTCGAGCGGCTGCGAGGCCTCGAGCTCCCGGTCGGTGACGAGCGTGCCGAGCACGACCCAGGAGCCGTGGCGCCGCGTGATCGCGAGCGTGTTCTTGCCGTAGAACGCCACCCCGGCGCGTACCGCGCCCTCACGGTCGACGTGGTCGTTCTCGTCGACGAGCACCCGGTAGGCGCCGCCGAGCCGCCGGCCGAGCGCGTCGAGCTTCTCGCGCAGCTCCGCATAGCGGTCGGACCAGGTGTAGCGGGCGAGGCGCCCTTCCCCCGGCCCGGCCTCCACGGCCTCCGCGTAGTAGCAGAGCGCCGCGGAGACGACCGTGCGGGCGCCGGCGAGCAGCGCCTCCGGATGGCAGGAGACCTCCGGCCGCCGCGTCGTGAACCCCATCGTCGCGAAGAGGCCGCGCTCCTTGCGCTCACGGATGTGGCGCTCCGTCCCCTCGTAGGGGCCGGCGGACGCGGCGCCGATCGCGTCGAGGCCGAGCTCCTCGCCCAACCGGGTCAGCTCGGCGGCTGTCATGACAGGATTGTGCCCATGAAGGCAGTCCGCATCCACGAGGACGGCGGCCCGGAGGTGCTCCGGTACGAGGACGTCGCCGATCCCGTCGCCGGGACGGGTGAGGTGCTCGTGTCGCTTCGGGCTGCGTCGCTCAACCACCTCGACCTCTGGGTGCGGAAGGGGCTTCCGAGCGTGCCGAAGCCACGGATCCTCGGCGCCGACGGCGCCGGCGTCCGCGTGGACACCGGAGAGCGAGTCGTCATCAACCCCGGGCTCGAGCACGGGCACGTGATCTCGGTGATCGGCGAGCACACAGACGGAACGCACGCGGAGCTGATCGCGGTTCCGGAGACGAACGTCTTCCCACTCGACGACGCGATCTCGTTCGAGACCGCAGCGGCGTTCCCGCTCGTCTACGAGACGGCTTTCCGGATGCTCGTGACGCGCGCGCGTCTGCAGCCGGCCGAATGGGTGCTGATCTGGGGTATCGGCGGCGGCGTCGCAACGGCGGCGTTCGAGATCGCCCGCGCGCTCGGCGCGAAGACGCTCGTCACGTCCGGCTCGGACGCGAAGCTCGAGCGGGCGCGCGAGTGGGGTGCCGACCTCGCCGTGCCTCACGCCGACGCGGCGGCAGCGGCGAAGGAGATCGGCGGCGTCGACCTGGTGGTCGAGACCGTCGGCGAGGCGACGTGGAAGGACTCGCTCGCCGCGGTCAAGCCCGGCGGCCGCGTCACCGTCTGCGGAGCGACGAGCGGCCCGAACCCGCCCGCCCAGCTCCACCGGTGCTGGTGGAAGGAGCTGACGATCTCCGGCTCGACGATGGGGACGCGCGTGGACTTCCTCGGCGCCTACGATCTGGTCCGCTCGGGCCGGGCGCGCGTGCACGTCGACTCGACGTTCCCCCTCTCGGAGATCCGCGCCGCGCACGAGCGCCTGGAGGCCGGCGAGCAGCTCGGCAAGATCGTGCTCACGATCCCGGGCTGACGCCCGGCGGGCTCGCTACCCGAAGCCGAGGATGAACTTGGCGTCGTCGGACATCTTGTCCGTTCTGGCGTCTCGAAAGCATCTCCACTAAACAAGCCAGAACTGGCCAGGAACCCCATAACCATGCCGCCTAGAGGCACGTTCGGAGAGGACAGGAAAGGACAGCGTAGGACGGCTGGTTACAGGACGGGTGTACCCGCAAACGTAACCGTCGATGCGTGCGACACTCAGGGCTATGAAGTGGGAGCTGGCGTGCGGGCACTCGATCGACGCGCTTGA
>JANPKC010000313.1:0-2681 GCA_031425855.1 Actinomycetes bacterium
GGATGCCGAGGCCGAGGAAGGAGAGGCCCGCCTCCGCGATCACGTTGTTGGCGACGATCAGGGTCGAGTAGACGATCAGCGGCGCGACCAGGTGCGGCAGCAGGTGCGACTTCATGATCCGCCAGTCGCCGGCGCCGGTCATCCGGGCCGCCTCGACGAATTCCTTCTCGCGCAGCGAGAGGATCTGCGAGCGGATGATCCGCGCCGGGTAGAACCAGCCGAAGACCCCGAAGATCAGGACGAGCGTGAACACCCCGGGGTGCACGAGCCCTCCGAAGGTGATCTTGTTCAGCCGCTCGCCGACGGTCGCGGCGACCGCGATCACGAAGAGGAGATACGGGAACGCCATCACGATCTCGGTCAGGCGGGAGACGACGGTGTCGACCCAACCCCGGTAGTAGCCGGCGATCAGGCCCATGATCAGCCCGATCGAGACGGAGAGGAACGTCGCGAGGATGGCCACCTCGAGCGACGTCTGGGCGCCGTAGAGCAGGCGCAGGAACATGTCGCGGCCGAGCTGCGAATCTGCTCCGAGGACGTAGAGGGTGTCCTCCCACGTCCCGGGCGCTCCCGGATAGGGCTCGGTCGTGACCGTCGTCCACGGGCCGACGGGGAGCTGGGACTGCGCGTCCAGGCCGCCGGAGGTGTTGACGTCGTTCGGCCCGTGCCCGAGCCGCCGTTCTGCGAGCGGTGCGCCCGCGAACGCGATCAGCAGCAGCGCGACGATGAAGACGCCGCCGACGATCGCGATCCGGTCGCGGCGGAAGCGCAGCCAGACCTGCTCCCAGTAGCCGCGCGCCTTGATCTCGTCGAGCTCGCCCAGCTCCCCGTTCGCATCGACACCGTGGGCCTCGACCGCGACCGATGCGGCAAGCCCTGCACCGGACGAGAGCAGGTCGGAGTTCTTCGGCGCAA
Organism: Actinomycetes bacterium; assembly: GCA_031425855.1. GTDB lineage: Bacteria > Actinomycetota > Thermoleophilia > Gaiellales > Gaiellaceae > Gaiellasilicea. The sequence continues at coordinate 916 of JANPKC010000313.1, forward strand.
CCACGCCAGGTTAGACGTGGTAAACCCGTGTTTAGTTAGACCTACCGACTAGACCGGGCGCAGGACGACGCCGGGCTTGCTCGGCCGGTACCGGGTGCTCCGCGCCTCGTCGTTCTCGACCCGGCGAATGATCAGCTCGACTTCCCGCTCGGCCGCCGTGCTGGTGAAGTCCGTCACGCGGGGCAGGTTCGCCGACCCTTCGGCACTGGGCGAGAGCGGCGCCCGCGAGGCGATCCCGAGCGCCATCACGGCGACGGCTGCGGCCGCGCCGACAGCGCGAACGCGCGCGTAGACCGGGCGGCGGCGCCAGATCGGAACGGAGAGCGGGCGCGGCAGCGGGCGCAGCTCGGCGGCCCGGAGCTCGGCTGCGACGGCGGCGACCTCGAGCGCGAAGTGGGCGCAGGCGCCGCACCGCTGCACGTGCGAGCCGAGCAGCTTCCGCTCGAGCTCGGAGAGCTCGCCGTCGGGCGCGAGCGCTGCCCAGGTTCGGGCGCGTTCGCACAGGACTGCGGTCGGATGCTCCGCCATGGTCATTCTGACGTCTGATATCGGCGGGAAGTTAGAAAACTGAACCCTCTGGCTACTATGACCAGGTGCTGCGGCCGGTCTCGCCGATCCCGATCCACGCGTTGCCGCTCCTCGTGTGCGCCCTGCTGCTCGCCGGCTGCGGCGGCGGCGCCTCCAAGGAAGAGTTCACCCGGGAGATGGTCTCTGCGCGCGATCACGCCGACGCCGGCCTCGCCCAGATCGTCCAGGCGAACTCGCCGGAGGATTTCGTGGCCCGGCTCAAGATCGCGGCGGTGGAGGTACGTGGCGCCGCAAGCGACGTCCGCACCGCCGACGCACCGGGCGGCCTCGAGGACGAGCGCGACCTGCTCGCCGACCGGTTGCTGGCGCTCTCCGACGAGATCATCTCGACCGTGGAGACCCTGGAGGCGTTCCCCGACCAGATGCAGGCGACCCGCGCGCTCAACTTCGAGCAGTGGAACGCCGTGCAGTCGTCGCTCGCGAGCCTGCGCCGCGAGGGGATCGACGTCCCGGCGCTCGAACGGCACAAGCCCGAGCTGCAGCGGCAGTAACGCGGCTAGATCGTCGCCGTCGGCGCTTCGGCGGGCGCATCGTCCGCCGACAGCTCGAGCGGCTTCAGAACCTCGGCGAAGTGGCAGGCCGAGAGCAGCTCCGGGCGGGCGGGATCGTGCGCGACGAGCGGCGGCTCCTGCTCGGCGCAGAGCTCCTGGGCCTTCCAGCAGCGTGTCCGGAAGCGGCAGCCCGACGGCGGGTTGGCCGGGCTCGGCACGTCGCCCTCGAGGACGATCCGGCTTCGCTTGCCGCGCTGGTTCGGCGACTCGATCGGCACGGCCGAGAGGAGAGCCTGCGTGTACGGATGCATCGGGGCCCGGTAGATGTCGTCCCGCGGCCCGACCTCGACGATCTTGCCCAGATACATGACGGCGATCCGGTCGGAGACGTGGCGGACGACGGAGAGGTCGTGCGCGATGAACATGTAGGTGAGCCCGAAGTCGTTCTGGAGGCTGGCGAGCAGGTTGACCACCTGCGCCTGGATCGAGACGTCGAGCGCCGAGACGGGCTCGTCGAGCACGATCAGCGATGGGTTGAGCGCGAGCGCGCGCGCGACGCCGATCCGCTGCCGCTGGCCGCCGGAGAACTCGTGCGGGAAGCGGTTGCCGTGCTCGGGGCTGAGACCGACGGTGCGCAGGAGCTCGGCGACGCGCTTCTTGCCCTCGGCGCCGCCGTAGATGTTGTGG
>JANPKC010000314.1:0-5365 GCA_031425855.1 Actinomycetes bacterium
CGACGCGGATGCCCTCGAGCGCCACGCCGTTCTGGTCGGTCACCGTCGCGGTGACGCAGTGCTGGGTGCCGACCGTGTTCGTCGCCGTCTCCGGCGTCAGCGAGACGTTCGTGACGCGCGCGACCTCGGCGACCGAGAGGCCGCCCGGGTAGCCGTAGGAGTCGAAGCTGGCGAACCCGTAGCTGTGGACGCCGAACGGCAACGGCCCTGCCAGCGTGTGCGGGCCGAGAGCCACGGCCACCTGCGTCCCCGAGAAACCGCTGGCGCCGATCGGGACGTACGACGCCGCCGGAATCGCGACGCCGTCGAGCGTGATCGCCCCGACGGCGGCGTTCGGTGCGACGACGTTGACGAAGTTCTGGGCGAAGCCCTCCGCCGGCGTCGAGATCGTGTAGCCGCCCAGGAACTGCTCGAACGGCGGGATCAGCATCTGGAACGGGTCCGAGGTGACGCCGTCGAACGAGCTCGAGTTCGAGTACTGCGCGACGAGCACGGGCTTGTCGGCCGTGATCTGCGCCGGTCCCGTGACGATCTGCTCGTGGAACTGGCCGCGGTTGAGGCTCGCGACGACTGCGCCGTTCAGGCTCACCGTCGTGCCGTTCTCCGAGGCGAGGATGCGGAACGTGTCGCCGAGCGTTCGCGTCGCGAGTGGCATGGAGACGAAGTTCTTCCCCCAGGTCGAGGTCGGCAGCAGCTGCTCCTCGACGTGATCGCACGCGAACGAGCCGGCCGGGATGTTCGCGCACTGGTGCCCGCCGAACACGGCGATCGGCTTGTCGGAGCTGATGATCGAGCCGCTCAGGTCGGCGGGCGCCGCATCCGGGTTGCGGAGGAGGTACGTCTGCCCCTGATTGAGCGCGACCGAGTACGGCGTGCCGGCGGCGTGGCCGTTCGTGGTCACGGTGGGCGTGATCGTCACGGTTGTCCCGTTCTCCGCAGCCACCAGCGCGAACTGGGTTCCCTGGACGATGTTGACGTTCTCGTAGCCGAGCGCGATGTACTCGGTCCCGAGGACGTCGGTCGGCAGGCCGAGGTAGGCGTCCGTCGTGAACGGCTGCCGGCTGAGCCCGTAGACGGTCACCTCGGCGAGCGACGACACGTGGATGCCGTTGCTCTGGATCGTGTCCGAGAACTGGAGCTCGGCCGCGATCGGGACGATCACCGGCGTCACCGTGCCCGGGACGACGGCGAACGGGGCCGTGAAGGCAAGCCCTGAAATCGTGACCGTGCCCGTCGTCGCCGTATCGCCCGTGATGAAGAGCGTCAGCGTCGTCGAGCCGCAGAAGTTGCAGTTCCCCCCGAATGTGAGCCAGAAGTCGGTGCCCTTGCTGTCCTGTGCGGCCGCGGCCGGAGCCGCGGGCAGGAGTACGAGCAGTGCAGCCAGCATGGCCAGCGGCGTCCAGAACCTGCGACGCGGGCGTGACCGGCGGCCTGGTGTCGGTGTTGGTCTCACCGTGCCCTCCCCGGTTTTGCTCTGTACGGGCCACGGATGAGGCCCGCAGGCGTGCGCTGCGAGCATCTGCCCTCCTCGAGACAGATGCAACTAGCCGGTCGGCTAGCGATCCGGCTCGAGCGGTGTGACGGTCAGCCTGAGCACGTCCGGCCGGTGATAGTGGCCGGCCGGATCGAAGCGCTGCCGCGCCTGCCGGAGCACGTCCGGGTCGAGCTCGGCATAGAGGATCCCCTCCTCGCCGTACAGCGGGCCGGCGAGGTACGTGCCGTCCGGGGCGAGGATCGCGGAGCCGCCCCGCCCGAGCAGGTCGCGGCCCTCGAGCAGCGCGCGTAGCGGGAAGTCGTCCGGATACGAGCTCGCGCGCTGGAAGTGGCAGGGGGCGATCACGAACGAGCGGGACTCGAGCGCGATGTGCTGCAGCGTCGCCTGCCACGCATCGCCGTCGTCGGCGGTCGAGGCGACGTAGATCTCGATCCCCGACTCGTAGAGCGAGAAGCGGGCCAACGGCATGTAGTTCTCCCAGCAGATCAGCCCGCCGAGCCGGCCGATGTCCGTCTCGATCGCGCGCAGGCCGCGGCCGTCGCCCTGGCCCCAGACGAGGCGCTCGTGGTTCGTCGGCACGAGCTTGCGGTGATGGAGCGCGAGCTCGCCCGCCGGCGAGTAGGTGAGGAGGGAGTTGTAGAGCGTCGCCGAGCGCTCCGGATCGGCCTCGTTGACGCCGATCACGAGCCAGACGTCGTGCTCGCGCGCTATCGCGCCGAGCCGGTCGGCGTCCGGGCTCGCCAGGTCGAGCGACTCGCGGTGGAGGAGCGCGAACGCCTCCCTCGCACCCGGCTCCGACCAGCCGGCGAGCGCCTTCGCCCAGGCCGACGACGGGTAGGCCGCGACGAACGTCTCCGGGAAGACGACCAGCCGCGCGCCGGCTGCGGCCGCCTCCGCGGTCCGTTCCGCGACGCGATCGATCGTGCCGGAGCGGTCGAGGATCGCGGGCTCGACCTGGACGCAGGCTGTCGTGACGCGCTCCCTCACGCCCACTCCAGCGGCGTGTAGCCGCTCGTGCGGGGCGCCGAGACGATCAGGATCGTCGCGTCGGCGTCGCTACGGTTGACGACCGTCCGCTTCGGCTCGGGGTCGAGCCTCGCGAACGTCCCCGCCGGCGCCGGATGGTCCTCGCCGTCGATCACCATCGTCGCGTCACCGGAGAGGACGATGAAGACCTCCTCCTGGTCGCTGCCGGTCTCGTCGTGCTCCGGGATCGTCTCGCCCGGCGGCAGCTCGACGACGTTCATCCCGAACGACTGCAGCCCGAGCGACTTGCGCGCGAGCGCCCACTTCGGGAACGGTCGCTCGAAGTCGTCCATGTGCACGATCGTGAAGCCGCTCATGCTTCCTCCCATTCCGGCTCGGGGCCGATCCCGACGCCCTCGGCGACGCGGTTGATGTAGTTGAAGTAGGCGATCACCTGGATCGCGTCGTGGATCGCCCGGTCGTCCCAGCCGTGCGCGCGGAGCTCCTCCACGTCGGCGGCGCCCACGGCGGCCGGCGTCCGCGTCAGCTTGACCGCGTAGTCGCAGAGCGCCAGCACGGGCGCCGGCAACCCCGCGTCGCGGTAGTCGTGGGCGCACCGCTCCACCAGCTCGTCGTCGGCGCCCTCGGCACGGAGGTCGTCTGCGTGCGCGCGCGTTCAGTAATGACAGTCGTTCTCGCGCGAGACGACGGTCGCAAGCAGCTCCCGCTCCTGGCGCGAGAGCCCGGACGGGCCGAACATGATCCCCTTGTAGAGCTCCATCGAGCGCCGCAGGACGCCCGGCCGCAGGCTCATCGCCTTGACGATGTTGAAGACCTTGCCCGCGCGGCCGAGCGCCGCGTCGTACTCCTCGCGGAGCGGGCCGGTCGCCTCGTCGACCTCGGTCAGGCGCAGGTGCGGCACGCCCGGATCCTCGCAGGTGAGGCGGGCCCGGGGAGCAGCGAGGCTCCCCGGGCCGTGCTCGACTACCGGCGCAGGTCGACCGGGAAGGAGACCAGGCGTCGCGTCGAGACGCCGCCGAGCAGGTCCTCGCCGGCCTTGCGGGCCCGGCCGAAGACCACGAGCAGCTGCTGGCTGTTGGCGGCCGGGAAGCCGCGCTCGCGGTTCATCGTCAGCGTCGCCCACCCGTCCGCACCCGTCGGCTGCTCGGCCGGGGTGAACTGGTTGAACGGGACGGCCTCGCCGTAGACGAGCGCGCCCTGGACGGCCTTGCCCTTGCACGAGACGCGGAAGCGCACCGTGATCGACGTGGTCGAGCGACCGACCACCGTCGGGCTGATCGACTGCGAGTCGATCGTCAGCCGTTCGGGCGACGAGACGCTCGCGATCGGGATCGGCGCGTTGCCGTTGCACCCGGCCGGAGCAGGGGCGGCGGCGGCACGGACCACGGCCGTCGGCACCGAGGTCGCGGTCGTGGAGCCGTCGGCGTTCCGCGCGGTGACGCGGGAACGGATCGTGTTGCCCACGTCGACCTTCTTCAACAGGTATGTCTTGTCGGTCGCGCCGCCGATCTGCGAGCAGCTACCGCCGTCGGCGTCACAGCGACGCCACGAGTAGGCATACGTGATCGGAGCCGTGCCGGTCCAGTTGCCGTTGCTCGTGGTCAGCGTCTTGCCCTCTTCGGGCGTGCCTGAGACCGCCGGCGGCGACTGGTTCGAGGGCGCCGCCTGAGGCGCCGAATCGGCGATCTCGGCACGGCCGGCGACCACTGCGAGCACGACCATCGTGCTCGCGAGCGTCACCAGGAGAGTTGTGCGTCTTTTCATGTCAGTCCCCTTCCGTTCTTCGTTTGGCTGTTTGCTAACAAGATCGGCGGTACGTGATTTCGCGGCTGAACGCGCCCAGGTAGCCGGCGCCCGCCTGGTTCACCGACATCGCGATCCGGAGCCGGTTCGAGCCGCACGGGAGCGCCGCCTTGAAGCGGGCGCGCGAGCTCAGGTCGAGGGTGACGCGCTTGATCGTGACCCACTGGCCGAAGCTCGAGAGCCGCTGGAGCTGGATCTGCTTGCGGGCCATGCTGCGGCCGGCGTAGACGCGTGCGAGGAACCCGTTCAGCCGTCCGAACGAGATCGCGGGCGCGACGGCGGTGCTGACCACGAGGCTCGAGGCCGTCTTCCACTTGGCGCGGTACGTGGTGAGGATCTTGGGCGCGACGGTGTAGGAGAAGGTGCCGTCCACGCCCGTGATCACGGTCGCGAGGACGATCTCGGATGCCTGCCCGTAGGGCTGGTAGCTGAGCTGGACGTTCTCGCCGGACTTCTTGCTGTTGACCTGCCCGGTGATCGTCACCTTCTCGCCGTAGGCGATCTGCGGCTGCGAGGTGGCGAGGGTGACCGCCGGCGGCGGCCCGGCCACCTTGATCGTGCCGGTGACGCTCGGGTTGAGCGCGTCGCGGTAGCGGTAGGTGCCGGCGACCGTGAACGTGAACGTGTAGCTCCTTCCCGGCCGCAGGACCGGCGAGGCGAACGTGCCGGTTGCGGACACGACCTGGTGATCGCGGGTGTCGTCGTTGCGCCAGCGGATCGAGTCGCCGGCGACGATGCTGACGGTGCTGGGCGAGAAGGCCGTCCGCTTGATCGAGACGGTCTTCGTCGTGGCTGCCGCGGCGGGGATTCAGTGCTGATGCACCGCACAATCCTCATCCTCGCCTCGCTCGCCGCCGGGTTGCTGCTGACCGGCCCGGCCACGGCAGCGACCACGAAGACGGTCTCGATCAAGCGGGCGGCCTTCTCGCCGACCACCGTCGGCATCGTCGCCGGCGACTCGATTCGCTGGCGCAACGACGACACCCGCGACCACCAGGTCGTCTCGACCACCGGGGCGTTCGCCTCGCCCGTGCTCCGGCCGGGCAGGAGCTACACCTTTACGTTCACGGTGGCCGGCAC
>JANPKC010000315.1:0-3312 GCA_031425855.1 Actinomycetes bacterium
CGCGAAGGGCGAGGTCGCCCAGCTCGCAGGGACGATCAACACGATGGTCGACCAGCTCTCGACGTTCGCCGCCGAGGTCACCCGCGTCGCCCAGGAGGTCGGCACGGAAGGAAAGCTCGGCGTCCAGGCGCAGGTCGAGGGAGTCTCCGGCGTCTGGAAGGGCCTGACCGACAACGTCAACCAGCTCGCCGAGACGCTGACGACCCAGCTCCGCGCGATCGCCGACGTCTCCACGGCCGTCACCTCCGGCGACCTGACCCGCACGATCACCGTCGAGGCCGCCGGCGAGGTCTCGGACCTGAAGGACAACATCAACCAGATGATCGGCAACCTCCGCGAGACGACCGAGCGGAACGCCGCGCAGGACTGGCTCAACTCCAACCTCGCCCGCTTCTCCGGGATGCTGCAGGGACTCCGCGACCAGAAGACCGTGGCGAAGCTGCTGATGAGCGAGGTGACCCCGCTCGTCGACGCCCACCACGGCGCCTTCTACGTCGCCGAGGAGTCGAGCGAGGACGAGGAGACGGAGCTCCGGCTGATCGCCACCTACGGCTACAAGGAGCGCAAGTCGATCTCGAACCGCTTCAAGCTCGGCGAAGCGATCGTCGGCCAGGCGGCGCTCGAGAAGAAGCCGATCGTGATCACGCAGGCGCCCGAGGACTACATCAAGATCGCGTCGGGCCTCGGCGAGGCGGCACCGACCAGCATCATCGTCCTCCCCGTCCTCTTCGAGGAGAACGTGATGGCGGTGGTCGAGCTGGCATCGTTCACGGCGTTCACCGAGATCCAGCAGACCTTCCTCGACCAGCTCTCCGAGTCGATCGGGGTCGTCATGAACACGATCCTCGCGAACATGCGCACCGAGGAGCTCCTGCTCCAGTCGCAGCAGCTGACCCAGGACCTGCAGAGCCAGTCCGAGGAGCTGCAGGCGCAGCAGGACGAGCTGAAGCGCTCGAACGCGGAGCTGGAGGCGCAGACGGCGACGCTCCGCGCGTCCGAGGAGCTGCTCCAGACCCAGCAGGAGGAGCTGCAGCAGACGAACGAGGAGCTGGAGGAGCGCTCGCAGCAGCTCGAGGAGCAGAACCGGCGGATCGAGATCAAGAACGCCGAGATCGAGGAGGCGCGCAGCGCGCTCGAGGAGAAGGCCGAGCAGCTCGCGCTCTCCTCGAAGTACAAGTCCGAGTTCCTGGCGAACATGTCGCACGAGCTGCGGACGCCGCTCAACTCGCTGCTGATCCTCGCCAAGCTGCTCTCCGACAACCCGGACGGCAACCTGACCGACAAGCAGATCGAGTTCGCCTCGACCATCCACAACGCCGGCTCGGAGCTGCTCGGGCTGATCAACGACATCCTCGACCTCTCGAAGGTCGAGGCGGGGAAGATGGACGTCAACGTCGGCGAGGTCTCGGTGGCGGAGGAGCTGGCGGCGCTCGAGCGCTCGTTCGCCCCCGTCGCGGCCGAGAAGGGGCTCTCGTTCGAGCTCGACTTCGCCGAGAACGCGCTGCCGACGATCGTCAGCGACCAGCAGCGGCTGCAGCAGGTGCTGAAGAACCTGCTCTCGAACGCGTTCAAGTTCACCGAGGCCGGCGGCGTCGTGCTCCGCGTCGGCCAGGCGACGGGCAGGCAGTTCGCCGGCGACGTGCTGGCAAAGGCCGAGCGCGTGATCGGCTTCTCCGTCGTCGACTCGGGCGTCGGGATCCCGCACGACAAGCTGCGGCTGATCTTCGAGGCGTTCCAGCAGGCGGCCGGGACGACGAGCCGCCGCTACGGCGGCACCGGCCTCGGGCTCTCGATCAGCCGCGAGATCGCCCGCCTCCTCGGCGGCGAGATCCACGTCGAGTCGACGCCCGGCCAGGGCAGCACGTTCACGCTCTACCTGCCCGAGCACTACGTCGAGACCTCGCCGGCCGCGACGCCCGCGGAGCTGCTCGACGCCGTCTCGGCCGGGCTCTCGCCCGCGACGGCTGCGAGCCACAACGGCGACGAGCCTGACCTCGATCCGGTCCTGCTCCTCGAGAGCGAGGTGGCCGACGACCGCGAGTCGATCGAGGACGGCGACCGGGTCGTGCTGATCGTCGAGGACGACGCCGACTTCGCCCGCACCGAGCTGGAGATCGCCCGCGAGCGCGGCTTCAAGGGGCTCGTCGCGCTGCGCGGCGACACGGGCCTCGCCCTGGCGCGCGAGTTCCGGCCGGACGCGATCGTGCTCGACATGAGCCTGCCGGTGCTCGACGGCTGGACGGTGCTCGACCGGCTCAAGCGCCATCCCTCGACGCGCCACATCCCGGTGCACATCGTCTCGGGAGTGGAGGAGAAGCAGCCCGCCCTGATGGCCGGGGCGGCCGCGTTCGTCCAGAAGCCGGCGTCGCTGGAGGCGCTCGAGGGCGTCTTCGGCGGGATCGAGTCGTTCATCGACCGCGACGTCCGCCGGCTGCTCGTCGTCGACGACGACGAGATGCAGCGCGACGCGATCGTCGAGCTCGTCGGCGGCGACGGCGACATCGAGATCGTCGCGGTCGGCTCCTCGGAGGAGGCACTCGCCGCGCTCGACTCCGAGCCCGAGTTCGACTGCATGGTGCTCGACCTGAAGCTGCCGAAGATGACCGGCTTCGCACTGCTCGAGACCGTCAAGGAGAGCGACCGGTTCGGACGGCTGCCCGTGATCGTCTACACCGGCAAGGACCTGACCCGCCGGGAGGAGACGAAGCTCAAGCGCTACGCCGAGACGATCGTCGTCAAGGATGCCCGCTCACCCGAGCGGCTCCTCGACGAGACGTCGCTCTTCCTCCACCGAGTCGAGTCGAAGCTGCCCGACGAGAAGCGGAAGATGCTCGAGCAGCTCCACAACACGGACGCCGTCTTCGTCGGGAAGAAGGTGCTCGTGGTCGACGACGACGTCCGCAACGTCTTCGCCCTGACAAGCGCGCTCGAGGCGAACGGGATGAACGTGATCTTCGCGGAGAACGGCCGCGAGGGAATCGAGTCCCTGAAGGCCAACCCCGACGTGAACATCGTCCTGATGGACGTGATGATGCCGGAGATGGACGGCTACGAGACCACGCAGGCCGTCCGCAAGCTGCCCCAGTTCGAGCGGCTGCCGATCATCGCCCTGACGGCGAAGGCGATGAAGGGCGACCGCGAGCGCTCGATCTCCGCGGGGGCGTCCGACTACATCACGAAGCCGGTCGACACCGACCAGCTCCTGTCGCTCATGCGCGTGTGGCTGTACCAGTAGACAGGCGGGAGGAGCTCGATCTCGAAGAACTCGAGGTCGAGCTCCTGCTCGAAGGGATCTTCCGCCTCTACGGCTTC
>JANPKC010000316.1:0-3765 GCA_031425855.1 Actinomycetes bacterium
CGAGCGCGACGACGTCGTCCAGCTCCAGGCCGCCGGCGAAGCCGCTCGCGGTGACGGCCGCGACGACGCCATGCTCGCGCCAGACGACCGCGATCGTCACGATGTCGCTCGGCTCACCGGGTTGCCGGGTCGTCCACGAGAACGACTCGTCCCCGACAGCGTCCGCACCCTCGTTCGAATCGACTCCGCGCCGCTGCAAACGGAGAGCCTCGAGCTCGTCAGCTGCGCCGTCACCGCGAAAGAGATCGACGCGGGACTCGACGACGTACGGGCCGCTGCCACCGGGCTCACCGGAGCGCCGAAACCGGGACTTCCACCCGTCGATCCGGCCGAACCTGGCCGGGTCGGACTTGCGGCCCTCGGGCTGCTCGGACGCCCGCAGGCGGCCCTGGTCGAACCGCTCGAACGCGCTCGGCAAGTCGGCGGGCTGGAGGACGATGGTCGGCAAGGCCGTCTTGGCCACGGTCTTGGAGTCGCTCGCGCACCCGGTGAGAGGGACGCCGAGGGCAAGGGCCGTCATCGTGATCGCTACTCTCGCCACGGCCATGCGGGGCGACACTAGCCGCTCGGGCCCGGCGCGGGGTGGTGAACGGAGACCACCCTTCCAGGGGTGTCGCGGCGAGCCGCTCTCTGCCTGAATACGCGGGAAAGGGAGAAGCAATGCGCTCTGCAGCCGCCGTCGTGATCACACTGGTCTTCGCGCTTCCGGCCGTGGCGGCGCCCGCGCCGCGCCGCGCCGCGCTGAAACTCGAGTCGATCGCGCCGCTCGTCGTCACCGGCAAGCAGTTCGGGGCCAGGGAGCCTGTCCTGCTCACGTATCTCGCTGCGGACCTGACGCGGCGCGTGATCGGCGTCCGCGCGAGCCGGAGCGGCGGCTTCAGGGCGTCGTTCAAGTTCCGCCCCGGCCGGTGCGCGGGCTTCACCGTCCGCGCAGAGGGCCTGCGCGGCAGCCGCGCCGTCCTGCAGGTCGAGCCCGCCTGCGAGAAGCGCAAGGGCCCGCCGAAGCGGGCCCTTGCCTCCGTGGCCGATCCGGCGACGGTCTAGCCGGCGTCGACCCGGTTCGGGTCGTTGATCCAGCTCAGCACCTGGGGCCGGTCGAGGCGGTACGAGAAGTCGAGGCCCTTGCACTGGCCGTTCATGCCGAACGAGGTCACCGCCGCGATCACGTTCGTCCCGTAGAAGAAGACCGGGCCACCCGAGTCGCCGTTGCACGTGCCGCCCTTGCCCTGCGAGGCGTTCGCGGTCGTCTTCAGGTTGAACTCCGTGATCGGCGCCTCGTTGTTGACGGCGTACGAGGTCGCCATCAGGCGCTTCCGGAACGAGACCGGCCGCGGATCCTGGTCGGAGAGGCCGTAGCCGCTGACCGTGAAGCGAGCCTGCTTCTTGTCCCCAGCGGTGGCGACGTAGCGGTCGATCGCGCCGGCGCTCGGCAGGATCCCGAAGCCGTTCCTCGGCGTCACGGGCGTGTCGAGGACGACGACCCCCGCGTCCTTGGTCTCCGGAAAGCCGGCGAGGAAGCCGTAGTTGTCGGCGCGCTTGAACGTGATCCCTCCCTCGTACGGGTAGCCGGTGGTCGGGTCGCCACCCCAGCCCCCGAACGCGGCCGGGCTGTAGTTCGGGGCCGCCGACTGCTGGAAGTAGATCCGGCCCGTGTCGACGCCCTGGGTGCAGTGGCCGGCGGTGACGACGAGCGTCGGCGAGATCAGAGTGCCCGAGCAGCGGTGGCTGAATGGGTCACCCGTGACCGGGTCGGGTGTGGTGTAGAAGACGAGCAGGCCGACGTTGTCGTGGACGAAGTCGTCGGTGTAGTTCCCCGTGATCGCCCCGGCCGAGCCGGCGAAGGTCACGAGCGCGGCTGCGATCGCCGCGAGCAGCGCGAAGCGCTTCGGCATTCCCTCTTCCCCTTGAGTCGATTGCAAACTAAGTTTGCAACAGTACTCCAGGTTTTACTAAGTGTCTACCCGTGCGGCTTGGCCATCTTGCGATAGTCAAGCGCCTCGTCGAGGGTGGCGTCGTCGACGCCCTCCTCGCGCGCGACCTCGCGCAGCGAGCGGCCGGATGCCGCCGCCTTCTTCACGATCTCCGACGCCTTGTCGTAGCCGATGTGCGGGTTGAGCGCCGTCGCCGCCGACAGCGTCAGCTCCGCGTAGTGCTCGTTCTGCTCCCGGTTCGCCTCGATCCCGTCGACGCACTTCTCGGCCAGCAGGCGCGACGCCGAGGCGAGCAGCTTGATCGAGCCGAGCAGGTTGCGGGCCATCATCGGGATGAAGACGTTGAGCTCGAAGTGGCCCTGGAGCCCGCCGACCGTGATCGCCTGGTCGTTGCCGATCACCTGGGCTGCGACCTGCGTCACGACCTCGGGGATGACCGGGTTGACCTTACCGGGCATGATCGAGCTCCCCTTCTGGAGCTCGGGCAGGAAGATCTCCGCGAGGCCGGCGCGCGGGCCGGAGCCCATCAGCCGCAGGTCGTTCGCGATCTTCGTCAGGCTGACCGCCACCACCTTGAGCGCGCCCGACGCCTCGACGAGGCCGTCGCGGGCCGCCTGGGACTCGAACGGATCGGCCGGCGGCGAGATGTGGAGGCCCGTGTCGGCCGCGAGCAGCTCGCGCACCCTGGCGGCGAACTCGGGATGGGTGTTGAGGCCGGTGCCGACGGCGGTGCCGCCGAGCGGGATCTGGCCGAGCCGCTTGCGGATGTCGCGGACGCGCTCGATCCCTTCGCGCACCTGCGCGGCGTAGCCGCCGAACTCCTGGCCGAGCGTCACGGGGACGGCGTCCATCAGGTGCGTGCGGCCGGACTTGACGACGTCGTCGAACGACTTCGCCTTCGCCTCCAGCGAGGAGGCGAGCGTCTCGAGCGCCGGGAGCAGGTCGTGCTCGAGCTCGCCGAGCGCCGCGAGGTGGACGGCCGACGGGAAGACGTCGTTCGAGCTCTGGCCCATGTTGACGTCGTCGTTCGCGTGCACGCCCTCACCGGCGAGCGAGGCGATCACCTCGTTCGCGTTCATGTTCGAGCTCGTCCCGGAGCCGGTCTGGAAGACGTCGATCGGGAACTGGTCGTCGTGCTCGCCCTGGGCGATCGCGTCGCCCGCGGCTGCGATCCGCTCCGCCTTGTCGGCGTCGAGGAGGCCGAGGTCGGCGTTCGCGCGCGCCGCGGCGGCCTTGATCCGGCCGAGCCAGCGCGCGACGGGCACCGGGATCGGCTCGCCGGAGACGGGGAAGTTGGCGACCGCCTTGCGTGTCTCGGCGCCCCACAGCTCCCGCTCGGTCTCGATGCTCACGGGGCCGAAGTGTACCCGGGTCGCCCTCGAGGGCTCCGACACCGAACCCGCACGAATCCGGTGCCTGCAGGAAGAGAATGGCGAGAGCCGGACTTGAACCGGCGACACCACGGTTTTCAGCCGTGTGCTCTACCAACTGAGCTACCTCGCCTCGGCACGATCCAGTCTAGCCAGTAGGGTTCCGCGTCGTGGCTGCAGGCAGGCAGGTCGCGATCATCGGCGCCGCGCTCGATCTCGGCGCGGGCCGCCGCGGCGTCGACATGGGGCCGTCGGCCATCCGCTACGCGGGTCTCAACGACCGGCTGAGCGGGCTCGGCTACGACGTGCTCGACTGGGGCGACGTCGAGACGGCCGTGCTCGAGGCGACCGAGGAGACGGACGAGACCGCCCGCTACCTGCCCGAGATCAAGGCGGCATGCGGCCGGATCGCGCGGCTGGTCGGCCTGGCCCTCGAGCAGGATGCCCTGCCGGTCGTCCTCGGC
>JANPKC010000317.1:0-6533 GCA_031425855.1 Actinomycetes bacterium
GGACTGGGTCTGGGAGCTCTGGCGGCGCGATCTGGGCGAGGAGGAGGCCCTGGCGCTCATGCGCGCGCAGAACGAGCCGCAACCTGTCGTTGTCAGACACGTCCGGGGTCAGACCCCGGACGGATCCGCAACCGACATCCCCGGCGCCTACGAGGTCGCTCGAGTGGACGAGAAAGCCGTGCACAGAGGCGAGATTTGGCCGCAGAGCCGCGGCTCGCAGCTGGCGGGCCTCGTCGTCGGCTCGCAAGCGGGCGAGCGCGTCCTCGACCTCTGTGCGGCACCCGGCGGGAAGACGACGATGCTCGCCGGCGCGGTGACCGCGGTCGAGGCGAACGAGGCTCGCGCGCGCGAGCTCGAGGACAACGTCCGCCGGCTCGGCTCCGAGAACGTGCGCATCGTCCACGCCGACGGCCGCGACCTGCCGCCGGAGCTGACCGGCTTCGACCGAGCGCTCGTCGACGCGCCGTGCTCGGGCCTCGGCGTCCTGGCCGCGCGGCCCGACCTGCGCTGGCGCTCGCAGCCCCTGCCGGAGCTCCAGCTCGAGCTCCTGCGAGCCGCCGCCGAGCGCGTGCGCCCCGGTGGGACGATCGTCTACTCCGTCTGCACGGTCAACGCCGACGAGTCGGAGGCCGTCGTCGACGCGTCGGGGCTCAAGGTCGAGCCGATCCAGGGTTGGGCGCAGTTCCGGCACCCGACCCGGCCGGAGTTCCTGCAGACGCTGCCGCACGTCCACCGCACGAGCGGCTTCTTCGTCGCCCGCGTCCGTGTCGGGTCGTAGGATCGCCGCGTGAGCTGGCGGGACTGGGTGCGGACGGTCGAGATCGAGCCGTCGCTCTACGCGGCGGACTTCTGGCAGCTCGGCGACCAGATCCAGCACCTCGGCCACGCGGGCGCCCGCATCTTCCACTTCGACATCGGTGACGGCCACTTCGTCCCGCCGGTGACGATCGGCCCGGTCGTGCTCCGCTCGATCGCGCCGCACATCCACGCGCTCGGCGGCCGGATCGACTGCCACCTGATGGTCGACGACCCCGCACACCATTTCCACGAGCTCGCCGAGTCGGGCGCCGACAGCGTCACCTTCCACGTCGAGGCCGTCGAGGACGTCGGCGGCGTGATCGCACAGGCGCGCGAGCACGGGCTCGAGGTCGGCATCGCGTTCAACCCGGAGACGCCGGTCGAGGCGGCGGCCGAGGCCGCCGGGGAAGGCGCCGACCTGTGTCTCTGCATGTCGATCAAGCCCGGCTACTCCGGCCAGGACTTCATGGAGGACGCGTACGAGCGGATCGCCCGCACGCGCGAGCTCGTCGACTGCTTCGTCCAGGTCGACGGCGGCGTCAAGCCGGAGAACGTCCGCGCCGTGCACGAGGCCGGGGCGGACCTGCTCGTCGTCGGCACCGGCATCTTCGGCTTCGAGGACCTGCCGCGGGCCTACCGGCGGCTGGTCCAGGCCCTGGCATGAGCATGGAGCGGGCTCTGGAGCTCGCGGCAGAGGCAGACGGCAGGGCGTATCCGAAGCCGACGGTCGGCGCGGTCGTCGTCACAGACGGGGTCGTCGCCGGCGAGGGCGCGACGGAAGCGGGCGGCAGGCACGGCGAGGTCGTCGCGCTCGAGGCCGCCGGCGAGCGTGCACGCGGCGCGACGCTCTACGTGACGATGGAGCCCTGCGCGCACCACGGGACGACGCCGCCCTGCGTCGACGCCGTGCTCGCCGCCGGCATCGCGCGCGTCGTCGCCGGCTCGACCGATCCGAACCCCGAGGCCGGTGGGGGCCTGGAGCGGCTGCGCGAGCGCGGGGTCGAGGTCGAGCTCGCGGACAGCTTCGCGGCGCGGCGGCAGAACGAGGCGTGGCGCACCTGGGTCACCCTCGGCCGCCCGTTCGTCACCTACAAGGCGGCGATGACGCTCGACGGCCGCGTCACCGTCCCGGGCGAGCGTTGGGTCTCGGGGGAGGAGTCCCGCCGCCTCGTGCACGAGCTGCGCGCTGCCGTGGACGCCGTCGCAGTCGGCATGGGCACCGTCCGGCTCGAGAATCCACGGCTGGACGCGCGCGGCGTCGATGCGCCCCGGCAGCCGCGGCGGCTCGCGTTCGGCACCGGCCCGGTGCCCGAAGGATCCGAGCTCGAGCTGCGGGACGGGACGCTCGCCGGGGAGTTGCGCGAGCTCGCCGCCGACGGCGTCCAGTCGCTGCTGCTCGAAGGCGGGCCGACGCTAGCGCGCGCCTTCCTCGAGGCCGGCCTCGTCGACAAGCTGCTGCTCTTCGTCGCGCCGGCACTCTCAGGCGAGGGCCCGCTCGTCGTCCCCGGGTTGGCGGAGCCGTTACGGCTGACGCGGCTCACGAGCACGCAGGTGGGAGGGGACGTGCTGCTCGAGGCGTACCTGCGCGAGCCGTGAGCGAGCGGCGGCTGCTCGCGCTCGACCTCGCGGTGAAGGCCGCGCTCGTTGCGCTGCTCCTCTTCGGCGCCTTCTCGGGGCTCGAGCGGTTTGAGGGGAAGGCGATGACCGGGCGCGCGCTCGTCTACCCGCTCGCGACCCTGATCGTGCCCGCCGCGTGGTGGCTCTGGTTTCGCCGGACGCGCTACCCGTTCGCGCTCGACATCCTGCTCGTGCTCCCGTTCCTGATCGACACGGCCGGCAATGCGCTCGACCTCTACGACTCTGTCTCGTGGTGGGACGACGCCAACCACGTCGTCAACTGGCTGATCCTCGTGCTGGGCTTCGGCGCCGTCCTGCTCCGGACCGACCTGCGGCCCGCCGTCGTCTTCGGGCTCGCGCTCGGCTTCGGAGCGGTCACGCGCATCCTCTGGGAGATCGGGGAGTACTTCGCGTTCATCCGCGACAACCCGGACGAGTACGAGACCGCGTACACGGACACCGTCGGCGACCTCGGCCTCTCGCTCACCGGCTCCCTGCTCGGCGCGCTCGTGGTCGCGGCGCTCGCACGGCGGCGCAGTAGCCTCTAGGCGTGTTCACCGGTCTCGTCCGCGCGGTGGGGAGGGTTGCGTCCTACGAGGGAGGGCGGCTCGTGGTCGAGTCGGCGACGGCCGCGGAGCTCGGCGACTCGATCGCGATCGACGGCGTCTGCCTGACCGTGGTCGCCGCGGAGCCGGGCCGGCTCTCGTTCGACGTCGTCCCCGAGACGGTCTCGCGGGTGAAGGAGTTCGCGGGGAGGGTCAACGTCGAGCCGGCGTTGCGGGCGGGCGATCCGCTCGGCGGCCACCAGGTTCAGGGCCACGTCGACGGTACGGGCCGCGTCGCAGCGGTCGAGCCCGAGGGGGAGGGCATGCGCATGCGGATCGCGCTCGGGCCCGAGCTCTTGCGCTACTGCGTCGAGAAGGGCTCGATCACCGTCGACGGCGTCTCGCTCACCGTCGCGAGCGTCGATCGGGACGGGATCGAGATCGCGCTGATCCCGCACACGCTGGCCGAGACGACGCTCTCGGAGCGTGTGCCGGGAGACCCCGTCAACATCGAGGTCGACGTGCTGGCGAAGTACGCCGAGCGACTGCGGCCGGATACCATGCGGCCGTGACGATGACCGCAGACACGCGCGCCGACAGCCCCTTCGCGACCGTCGAGGAGGCGATCGAGGACGTCCGCGCGGGGCGCTTCGTCGTCGTGGTCGACGACGAGGACCGTGAGAACGAGGGCGACCTGACGATCGCGGCCCAGTTCGCGACGCCCGAGGCGGTCAATTTCATGGTCACGCACGCGCGCGGGCTCGTCTGCCTCTGCCTGACCGAGGAGCGCTGCGACGAGCTCGGCCTGCGCCAGATGACCGACCAGAACGAGACGCCGTTCGGCACCGCCTTCACCGTCTCGGTCGAGGCGCGCGAGGGCGTCACCACCGGCATCTCCGCCCAGGACCGCGCCCACACGATCCAGGTCGCCGTCGACCCGTCCTCGGGCCCGCGCGACCTCGTCCAGCCCGGCCACGTCTTCCCGCTCCGCGCCCGGCGCGGCGGCGTGCTCCAGCGCTCCGGCCAGACCGAGGCGGCGGTCGACCTCGCGCGGCTCGCCGGCGTGATCCCGGCCGGCGTCGTGTGCGAGATCATGAAGGACGACGGGACGATGGCCCGCGTGCCCGACCTGATCGAGTACTGCGCGACGCACGGGCTGAAGATGATCACCGTCGCCGACCTGATCGAGTACCGGCGGCGCCACGAGAAGCTCGTCGAGCGGATCACGTCGGTGCGCCTGCCGACCGCGCACGGCGAGTTCACCGCGGTCGCGTTCCGCGAGACGCTGACCGGGAAGCACCACGTCGCGCTCGTCAAGGGCGACGTCGACGGCGCGGAGGACGTGCTCGTGCGCGTTCACTCCGAGTGCCTCACAGGCGACGTCTTCCACTCGCTCAAGTGCGACTGCGGCGAGCAGCTCGAGCTCGCGCTCGGCCGGATCGAGCAGGAGGGCACGGGCGTGCTGCTCTACCTGGCGCAGGAGGGTCGCGGGATCGGCCTGCTGAACAAGCTGCGGGCGTACGAGCTGCAGGATCAGGGGCTCGACACGGTCGAGGCCAACCTGCGGCTCGGCTTCGCCGCCGACCAGCGCGAGTACGGGATCGGCTCGCAGATCCTCGCCGACCTCGGTCTCTCGACGATCCGCGTGCTCACGAACAACCCGAAGAAGATCTCCGGGATCGCCGGCTTCGGGCTCGAGGTCGTCGCCCAGGAGCCGATCGAGGTGGCGCCGAACAGCGAGAACCGCCGCTATCTCGACGCGAAGCGCGAGAAGCTCGGCCACAAGCTGCACCACCAGGATCTGCGCTTCGACCCCGACCAGTACGACGGGGCCGAGGCGTGAGCGAGCGCGAGAGCTGGCCGGAGGCGCCGCCGCTCGACGATCCGCCCGGCGAGGAGGACGAGGCGCCCCAGTCGGAGGTGGCGGAGACGGAGGTCGCCGAGCCGGACGTCGCCGACGCGCCGGCCGCTGCCGGGCGCGCCGCGACCAGCGAGCACGCCGCCGGCGACTTCGCGGTCCCGGACGGCTACGGCGTCCTGCAGGGCAGCGCGCAGGGCGGCCGCAGGGCCGTGGGCATCGTCGTCAGCCGCTTCAACGGCGCGGTCACCGGCAAGCTGCTCGAGGGCGCGCTGGCCGAGCTCGAGACGGCGGGCGTCGACCGCGACGCGATCACGATCATGCCCGTCCCGGGGGCGTTCGAGCTGCCGATCGCGGCGATGGCGCTCGCGAAGACGCGCCGCTACGCCTGCATCGTCGCGCTCGGCTGCGTGATCCGCGGCGACACGCCGCACTTCGACTTCGTCGCCGGCGAAGCCGCGTCGGGCCTTCAGCTCGCCGCGCTCGAGACGGGCGTCCCGGTCGCGTTCGGCGTCCTCACACTCGAACAGGCCGACCAGGCCGACGACCGGCTCGAGAAGGGCGCCGAAGCCGTCCGGACCGGCCTCGAGATGGCCGACGTCTTCGCGCAGCTCCGCGCCGCGGCGCAGCGCTGAGCCTAGTAACAGTCTGTTACTAGGCTGCTATCATCGGCGGCCGTGTCCAAGGTCTGCGCATCCTGCGGCAAGAAGCCGTCGTTCGGGAACAACCGGAGCCACTCGATGGTGGCGACCCGGCGTCGCTTCAACCCGAACCTCCAGAAGGTGCGCGTGCTCCTGAACGGTGTCGCCAAGCGGGCGTACATCTGCACGAAGTGCCTCAAGGCCGGCAAGGTCCAGAAGGCCGTCTAGACACCCTCGCTCGTCCCAGCCCCGGCCTTCGCGGCGAGGGGCGACTTTGTGTTCCTGTAACACAAGCTCACGACGGCCCGCCGGCACGGCTCGCTCATGCGGAAACGAGGCGCCGGCGCACGCTTGTGTTCCTGGAACACAAGCTCTCGTCGGCCGCAACCTCCCGGCTGTGCGCACCGTCTAAAGTCGCGCAGATGCAACAGGGTCACCTCACGGCTCAGTCCGAGCTCGGCGCGATCCGGATCGCGGCGGACGCGATCGCCCAGATCGTCGGCCACACGGCGGCCGAGTGCTACGGCGTCGTCGGGATGGCGGGCAAGGGGCTGAAGCGCCTGCTGACGCGGGACAAGCTGACGCAGGGGATCGACGTCTCCCGCACGCCCGAGGGGCTCCGCGTCGACCTGCACGTGGTCGTCGAGTACGGCCTCAACCTCGCCGAGGTCGCCGCCACAGTGCGCTCGCGCGTCGCCTACGAGATCGAGCGGCTGACAGGCCTGCCGGTGGCCGCGGTCGAGGTGCACATCGAAGACGTGCGGAGATCCGCATGACCGAGCTCGAGCGCGCGAAGGAGCTCGGGCAGGCGGCGCTCGCGACGCTCGAGGCGAACCGCCGCCGGATCGACGACCTCAACGTCTATCCCGTCCCGGACGGCGACACCGGCACGAACCTGACCCTGACGGCGCGCGCGATCATGGAGGTGCTCGACGCCTCGACCGCCGCCGACCGCGCCACCCTCGCGAAGGAGCTCACGCGTGCGGCGCTGATGGGCGCCCGCGGCAACTCGGGGGTCATCTTCTCCCAGATCCTGCGCGGCGCGGCCGAGGCGCTCGGCGAGGCCGGGCTGCT
>JANPKC010000318.1:0-2036 GCA_031425855.1 Actinomycetes bacterium
CTCGGCGACGATCTCACCCGGGCGGCGACTCTGCTCGCGGCCCCGGACGGCGGGGACGATGCAGTACGAACACTTGGAGTTGCAACCCATCGATACCTGCACCCAGGCGCTGAACGCGCGCTCTCGATGCATCGGCAGGTCTCCGGCGAAGTGCTCGTGAGATCCGAACCGACCTCGCGGCGGCTGAACGCTCGACCCCTGGCCCCCGGCCCCGATCCACTCGCCCAGGTGCGGGATCGAGCCGGGGCCGAAGGCAACGTCCACCTGCGGGTAGAGCTCGAAGATCCGTTCCTGTTGGGCCTCGGCGTAGCAGCCGCCGACGGCGACGACGAGCTCCGGGTTCTGGCGCTTCCGCGCCCCCGCGTCGCCGAGGTACGCAGCGAGCTTCGTGTCCGGCTTCTCCCGGATCGTGCAGGTGTTGAAGACGAGGACGTCGGCATCCTCCTGCGCGGCCGCCTCGCCGAGCCCGAGCGACTCGAGCATGCCCTTGATCCGCTCCGAGTCGTGGGCGTTCATCTGGCAGCCGAACGTGGTGACGTGGTAGCGCCGCATCGGCCGCTCAGTCTAGCCCGGGGCCAAGTAACAGACTGTTACTTGGCCGTGTCCGGCGGCGCGGACTGGGGGTCGTCCTCGCGGAACTTCTCGACGACGCCGGCGCCACCGGAACGGCCCTGACCGCGGTAGGCGCCCTTCGGTGCTCGGGCGGCTGCCCAGCGGTACACGAGCCAGACGATGGCGACGAAGGCGGCGATCCCGAGGAAGAACCAGAGCATTACTTGGCGATCTCGGTCGCGCGGCTCTCGCGAATCACGGTCACCTTCACCTGGCCGGGATACTCGAGTTGATCCTCGATCTCGCGCGCGATCTCGTGTGAGAGGAGAACGGCGCCGTCGTCGTCGACCTCCGTCGGCTCGACCATGACCCTGATCTCGCGGCCCGCCTGCAGCGCATAGGCCTTCGCGACCCCCGGCTTCGCCGTCGCGATCTCCTCGAGCGCGCCGAGTCGCTTGATGTAGTGCTCGAGGCTCTCGCCGCGCGCGCCCGGCCGCGACGCCGAGATCGCGTCCGCCGAGATCAGCAGCACGGCCTCGACCGTCTGGGGCTGCACCTCGTAGTGATGGGCCTCGATCGCATGCACGACGCCCTGGCTCTCGCCGTAGCGCTTTGCCCACTGCGCCGAGATGCTCGCGTGCGAGCCGTCGACCTCGTGCGTCATCGCCTTGCCGATGTCGTGCAGGAGCGCGGCGCGTTTCACCGTCTTGACGCTCGCCCCGAGCTCGCTGGCCATGATCCCGGCCAGGTGGACGACCTCGAGCGTGTGCTTGAGGACATGCTGGCCGTAGCTCGTCCGGTAGCGGAGCCGGCCGAGCACCTTCACGAGCTCCTCGTGGAACTCGCCGCACTTCGCCTCGAAGACCGCCTGCTCGCCGGCCTGCCGCACGTGATCCTCGAGCTCGGCCTTGGAGAGGTAGTACATCTCCTCGATCCGGGCCGGGTGGATGCGGCCGTCCTCTATCAGCTTCTCGAGCGTCGTCCGCGCGACTTCCCGGCGGAGCCCGTCGAACGACGAGAGGACGACCGCCTGCGGCGTGTCGTCGATGATGAAGTCGACGCCGGTGAGGTGCTCGAGCGCCCGGATGTTGCGGCCCTCGCGGCCGATGATCCGGCCCTTCATGTCGTCCGAGGGGAGCTGGACCACCGTCACGGTCGTCTCTGCCGTGTGGCTCGCCGCGACGCGCTGCAGCGCATCGGCGATCAGCGCGCGCGCCCGCCTACGCGACTCGGTGCGCGCCTCCTCCTCCTGCTGGCGGACGCTCTTCGCGAGCTCGTGCCGGATCAGGTCCTGCGAGCGCTCGAGCAGGTGACTCTTCGCCTCCGCGACCGTCAGCCCGCCCACGCGCTCGAGCTCGCCGAGCGCCTGGTCCTTCGCCGTCTTCAGCTCGTCCTGAAGCAGACCGACGTCGAGCGCCGCGAGCAGGGTCTCAACGACCGCGAGCTGCACGTCAGGCAGCTTCAGGACGAGCTGAAGACGGCGA
>JANPKC010000319.1:0-20060 GCA_031425855.1 Actinomycetes bacterium
GCAGCAGGGCCGCTTCGACGTCGTCCACGGCTTCGAGCCGGGGCTGCCGAGCATCTCCTACCTCGCGTTGCGCGACTCCGAGGTCCTCGGCGTCGCGAGTTTCTTCTCCCCCGACCGACTCGGATACCCGCAGCGGCGCGCGCTGCGCGAGAAGCTCCTTGCCCGCCTCGACGCGCTGATCGCTTCCAGCGAGACGACCGCGACTGCCGCCGCCGAGCGCTTTCCCGGCGACTACCGGATCCTCTCTCCGGGCGTCGACGCCGAGTTGTTCGCACCGGGCGACAAGCGGAATCTCGTCGCAATCGAGCTCCACTCGGCCTCGCTGCCCATCGCGCGGGCCGCGCTCCGCTCGCTGCGCGAGCTACCCGACTGGGAGGCAGTGCTGCTCCGAGCGAAGCCTCTCTCGAGCCGCCCCGGGATCCCGCTGGTCCTCCGCGACCGCGTGCGCGTCCGCTCGGGCCGGACTGCCGGGGCGCGTGCGGCCGTGTTCGCGGAGGCGTCCGTGGTGGTTCCCGCACCGACGGGCTCGGCGAGGCTGCGGCTCGAGGCGGCCGCCGCAGGGGCCGCTCTCGTCGATCCGCCGGGAGTGCTCGAGCAGCCGGAGCTCGCCGCTGCGGCGCTCCAGCGACTCGCCGAGAACGGCGAGCTCCGGGAACGCAAGGGCCGCGAGAGCCGGACTGCAGCCGAGTTGCAGAGCTTTGCCGTCGTCGCGCGCGATCTTGACGCCGTCTACAGCGGCCTCGGCGGGCGCAAGCGGGCTCGCCGCCGCGAGCTGGATCCGCTCGCCGACCGGCCCTGGATCCTCGCCGACCTGCACATGCACACCTCGTGGTCGCACGACTGCTCGATCGAGGTCGACGAGCTGCTCGACCACGCCGAGGCGGAGGGGCTCGGCGCGATCGCCGTCACCGACCACAACGTCTTCGGCGGCGCACGCGACGCGGCCGAGAAGGCGCGCGGGCGCGACCTGATCGTGATCCCGGGCGAGGAGGTCAAGACGGACGACCAGGGCGAGGTGATCGGCCTCTTCCTGGCGGAGGAGATCCCGCGCGGGATGACGTTCGCGGAGACGGTTGCCGCGATCCGCGAGCAGGAGGGGATCGTCTACCTCCCCCACCCCTTCGACCGGATGCACGCGATCCCGTTCCCGGCGACGCTGCACCGGCACCTGCACGAGATCGACGTGCTCGAGGTCTACAACGCGCGGCTCCTGTTCGAGGGCTACAACGACGAGGCCGTCCGCTTCGCCCGCAAGTACGGCCTCCCCGCCGGCGCCGGCTCCGACGCACACGTCCTCCAGGGGGTCGGCACCGGCGCGCTGCGGATGCGCGCGTTCGACGGCCCGGAGGAGTTCATGCTCTCGCTCCGCAGCGCCGAGGTGCTGCGCCGCCCCAAGTCGCTCGCGTACCTGCAGAGCCTGAAGTGGGTGGCCCAGGTCAAGGAGAAGGTGCGCTAGGAGCGAACCGAGGAGACGACGCCTGTGGCTGCCGCATCGACCGACGAGATCTACGAGCGTTACCTGCAGAAGGCGATCTCCGAGATCAACGAGCTCGGCGACGAGATCGGCCGTGCAGGTGACGAGACGCACGTTCCCGTGCTCGGCTCCGGGCACCCGCTGGCGGACATCTTCCTGCTCAAGCACGCGCCGAAGCCGTCGGAGATCCAGGAGGGTGTCGCCTTCTTCGGCCGAGCCGGCCAGGCGCTGTTGAAGTCGCTGCAGCGCCTCCACGTCGACCCGATGGCCGTCTACGGAACGAACTGCCTCAAGTTCGGCGGCGAGAGCTTCGACGAGGCGGCGCCGTGGCTGACGCGCGAGCTCCACATCGTCCAGCCGAAGCTGCTGGTGCTGATGGGCGACGAGACGGTCGAGTTCGTGAACGCGCTTTCCTTCCCGCTCTCCGACGAGCTCGACCCTGCCGTGGAGGAGCTACAACGCTTCACGGCCACGGTCGAGGCGCTCGTCGTCCCCGACATCGACGCCGCGCTCGACGAGGCGCCTGCGAAGACGGCCTTCTGGAACTCGTTCAAGGCCGTCGGCGCCTGGTACGCCGAGCTGCCGCCGTATTGAGCCGGGCACGCTGGGCCGCGCTCGCGGGGCTGACCGCCGCGCTCGCGCTCTACACCGCGGGGGCCGACCGGCTCTGGGACGGGAGCCTCTGGCCCGACCTGCTCTTCCTGACGGGCGCCCTCTTCCCCGCCACGCTGGCGCTGATCTGGCTGCTCCTGCCGCTGCGCGACCACCGCGCGATGCTGCCCGTGGGGCTCGCGCTCGTGGCGCTGGCCGTCGTGCTCCACTTCACCGAGCTCGACGTCCTCAACAACCTGGCGAAGCTCTTTGCGCTCGTCTGCGTCGGCTTCTGGTTCCTCTCCTGGTTCGAGAACGTGATGTGGGCGGCGCTGATCGCTGTGATCATCCCGTGGGTCGACGCGATCTCCGTGTGGCAGGGGCCGACGGAGTACGTCGTCGAGGAGCAGCCGCACGTGTTCGACAACGTCTCGATCGCCTTCCGCGTGCCGGGCGAGGACTCGACGGCGAACCTGGGGCCGCCCGACATCCTCTTCTTCGCGCTCTTCCTGGCG
The DNA here is from genome assembly GCA_031425855.1 of Actinomycetes bacterium. Classification (GTDB taxonomy): domain Bacteria; phylum Actinomycetota; class Thermoleophilia; order Gaiellales; family Gaiellaceae; genus Gaiellasilicea. Next base: position 2,581 of record JANPKC010000319.1, read on the forward strand.
GCGGCCGACCGGTTCGCGCTCCGCGTCGCCTGGACCTGGCTCGCGATGACGGCGCTGCTCGGCGCGACGCTGATCCTGACGGCGACGACCGACGTCACCGGCCTCCCCGCGTTGCCCGCGATCTGCCTCGGCTTCCTGCTCCCGAACGCCGACCTCCTCTGGACGGCGCTGCGCCGGCGGGGCCGGGCGCCCGGCCGGATCTACGGGCGCGGGGGCGGGGACTTCTACGACCTGGACGCGGACGTGATCGAACGGGCGCCTTCGCGGATCGTGCTGCTCACCCGCGAGCGGCCGCCGAGGACGGCCGTGGTCGCGGCCGGACGGCTCACGCTGGACGGCGCCGAGGTGGGCGAGGCAGACGTCCACGACCTCCCAAACGGCGTCGTCGTCGTCCCGCTCGGCGAGACCGAGCACAGCATCCACCCGGAGCAGCACGCCGCCGACGAGGACAAGGTGGCACGGCTGATCCGCGAACGGCGCTGAGCGATTCGAGGGCGCAACCAGAACCGGAATCTGCGGGAGCAGATTCCGGTTCGCGCCAAGACCCCTGAAGGGTCGCTTCGCTCCCTGCCACTTTCACCATCGGCGCTAGCGTTCGGCCGATGAGCGACCTCGATGGCTCCGTCCGGAAGGCGCTGCGCGACTCCCGCCTCGAGCTCTCGCTCGAGTTCGCCCGTTCGCCCGGCGGCGAGAAGGCCGGCGCGATCGTCCTCAAGGACGCTGCAGGGACTGCGATCGCCCGCGTGCCGCTCGAGAGCCCGGAGTCGATGAACGTCGCGCTTGCGCGCCTCGTCGAGCTCGGCTTCCGCGACCTTCCTGCCGCCGAGGCGCCGCCGGCACGAAGGTCCCGTCCGCGCACCGGCGCCGGCGTGCTCGTCGCGGGTGTGGACGGCTACCGGAAGGGCTGGGTCGCCGTCGCGCTCGACCCGAGCGGCGACGTCCAGGTCTCGACGCACCCCAGCTTCTCGGAAGTGCTCTCCTCCCAGGCGCGCGTGATCGCGGTCGACATCCCGATCGATCCTCCGGGCCTCGGCGTCCGGGCGACCGACGCGGGCGCCCGCGCCTTCGTCGGCGGCAGCAGGGCCAGCAGCGTCTTCCCGACCCCGCCCCGGGCCGCGCTCGAGGCACGGACGTTCGCCGAGGCGAACGAGATCGCCCGCACGATCACCGGCAAGGGAATCTCGCAGCAGGCGTTCGCGCTGGGGAAGAAGATCCTCGAGGTGCACACCCTCGCCGAGGTCGACGAGCGCGTGATCGAGATGCACCCGGAGGTCTCGTTCCGGGAGCTCGCCGGCGAGCCGGTGCTCGAGTCCAAGCACACCGCGGCCGGGCTGGCGAAGCGGCGCGAGCTGCTCGCGGCCGCGGGGATCGCGCTTCCCGGTGCGGTTCCGGGCGTTCCCGAGGCCGACCTGCTCGACGCCGCGGCCGGCGCCTGGACGGCCTCCCGCTACGCGACCGGGAACGCGGATCCGCTCCCTTCCGACCACGAGGGCCGGCTCGGCGCGATCTGGCGGTGAGGTTTGTGTTGTTCCAACACAAGCCCTCGCGATCCCGCTGAAGCTCCCCGCTCGCCGGACTTAGTGTTGTTCCAACACTAAGTCCGCTCGCGCGTCAGCAGCGAGACCGACTCGACGTGCGGCGTGTGCGGGAACATGTCGACCGGCTTCGTCCGCACGAGCTCGTACCCGTACTGCTCGCGCAGCACCTTGACGTCCGAGGCGAGGGTCGTCGGGTTGCACGAGATGTAGACGAGCTTCGGCGAGCCGAGCTCGCCGGTCCGCCGGAGCGCCTTCCCGGCGAGCCCGGCTCGCGGCGGGTCGACGACGACGACGTCGGGTGGCCCGGCCCGCTCCGCGAGCTCCTCCAGCACCTGGCCGACGTTGCCGGCGTAGAAGGCCGCGTTCCCGATCTGGTTCAGGTCGAGGTTCTCGAGCGCGCACGCGATCGACTCCTCGGAGATGTCGACCCCCCATACCGTGAGCGCGTGCTTCGCGAGCGAGAGCCCGATCGTGCCCGTGCCGCAGTAGAGGTCGTAGACCGTCTCGGAGCCCGTCAGGCCTGCGTACTCGATCGCGAGCCCGTAGAGCTGCTCGGCCATCTCGGTGTTCGTCTGCATGAACGCGTTCGGCCGGACGCGGAAGCGCTGCCCGAGCAGCTCCTCCTCGATCGCGTCGTCGCCCCAGAGCAGCGTCGAGGGAAGGTTCGTCACCTCCGACGGCTGGTCGTTGATCGCCCAGTGGATCGACTTCACCTCGGGGAAGCGCCGCAGCACCTCGACGAAGTAGTCGCGCTCGAACTTCTCCCCGGGCGCGGTCACGAGCACGACGAGCACCTGACCCGTGTTGCGCCCCTCCCGGTAGACGAGGTGGCGGAGGTAACCGGTGTGCTCGGCCTGGTCGTACGCCTTGAGGTTCTCCTCGCGCGCCCAGTCGCGGACGGTGTTCCGGATCGCGTTGCCGAGGTCGGTCGTCAGCCAGCACTTCTCGACCTCGAGCACCTCGTCCCAGCGGCCCGCCTTGTGGAAGCCGAGCGCCGGCCCGGAAGGCGTCTGCGTGAACGAGTACTCGAGCTTGTTGCGGTAGAAGAACTGCGACGCGGCCGGGAGGATCGGCTCGACGGGCGCATCCGGGATCCCGCCGATCCGCTTCAGCGCGTCGCGCACCTGGTCCTCCTTCGCCGCCGCCTGCACCTCGTAGGCGAGATCCTGGAACCGGCAGCCGCCGCACGCCGGGTAGTGGGCGCACGGGGCCTCGACGCGGCTCGGCGACGGCTCCAGCACGTCGACCGCCAGCGCCTCGGCGAACCCGCGCTTCACCTTCGTCACCCGAGCGCGGACGCGGTCGCCGGGCAGCCCGCGGCGGACGAAGACCACGAACCCGTCCAGCCGCGCGACGCCGTTCCCGCCGTAGGCGAGCGAGTCGACCTGGAGCTCGACCTCCTCGTCCTTGCGTACCGGCGCGGCCATTCGCCGGAGGGTACTTACGTGATGTCGCGCCTGCGGGTTCGCCAGACGCCGGCGGCTCCGAGCAGCGCGATCCAGCCGAGCGAGACGGCCACCGCCGGCCAGTAGCCGAGCACGTCCTCGCCGCCCGTGCCGTCGGCGCCGTCGAGCGCACGGAACGGGAGGTACGAGACGGCCCCATCGACGTCGAGCAGGGAGAAGAGGCCCCAGAGGAGCGTCTCGCCGAGGAAGACCCACACGAGCGTGCCGACGAGCGCGGCCACCTGGCTGTGCACGACCGAGCCGATCGCGACCCCCATCAGCGCCCAGAGCACCGAGACCGCAAGCGTCTGCGCCGCACGCGTGCCGAGGTCCGGGTCGCCGAGGTGGATCTCGTCGCCGACGATCGAGAGCCAGGGCAGCGCGACGGCGGCGACGACGAGCAGGGCCAGCGCACCGAAGAGGAGCCCGGTCAGCACGCCCGCCGCCGCCTTCGACACCAGCACGCGGTCGCGGCCCGGCTCGGCGAGGAAGGTCGGTGTGACGGTTCCGTGCCGGAACTCGGTCGTGACCGCCGTGATCCCGAGGATCAGCGCGAGCAGACCGGCGAAGCCGGCCGACTCGACCAGCCCGATCTGGAACTCGACCTGCCCGCGTGCGTTCGCGTTCGAGCCGGTGTCGCCGGCGACCGCGACGCCGACCAGGAGCACGATCGCGATCAGGTACGCCCACCAGCTACGGATCGTCCGGATCTTCAGCAGCTCGGCACGGACGAGTGCGCTCACTGGGCTGCCTCGATCACTGGGTCGTCTCCCCACCGGTGAGCTCGAGGAAGACCTCCTCGAGGGTCGCCTGCTCGACGCGGAGCTCGTGCAGGACGATCCCGTTGGCGGCGGCAAGCTCGCCCACCCGCTCCGGCGGAAGCGAGACGACGAGGCCGTCACCGCCGCTGAGGGTGTTCGCACCCGCCGCAGCGAGCACGCCCTGCAGCCGCTCGAGCTCCGGGCTGCGCACGACCGTTCCGCCCTGCGCGCCCGCGAGCACGTCCGCGATCGCGGCCTGCTGGACGAGGCGGCCTCGGTGGATGATCACCACGTGGTCGGCGGTCTGCGCGACCTCCGCGAGGACGTGGCTCGAGACGAGGATCGTCCGGCCCTCGCCCGCGAGCGTCCGGAGGAAGTCGCGCAGCCACCTGATCCCGGCCGGGTCGAGCCCGTTCGCCGGCTCGTCGAGCACGAGCACCTCGGGGTCGCCGAGCAGCGCGGTCGCGAGCCCGAGGCGCTGCCGCATGCCCAGCGAGTAGCCCTTGACGCGGCGCTTCCCGGCAGCGGTCAGCTCGACGAGCTTCAGCACCTCGTCGACGCGCGCGCCGTCGATCCCCGCGGCTGCCGCCTGCACGCGCAGGTGGTTGCGCCCGGACCGGCCGGGGTGCACCTCGCTCGCCTCGAGCACGGCGCCGACCCGATGGAGCGGCCGGTCGAGCTCGTGGTACGGGACGCCGAGCACGGTCGCGCTTCCCGCGTCCGGATGCACGAGGCCGAGGACCGAGCGGAGCGTGGTCGACTTGCCGGCGCCGTTCGGTCCGAGGAAGCCGGTGATCGTGCCGGCTTCGACGCGGAAGCTGAGCCCGGCGACCGCCTGGGTCTTGCCGAACCGCTTGCTGAGGCCGTCGACCTCGATCAAGACAAGGTCGTCACGTAGACGGTGCGCTCCCGGGGGCCGTCGAACTCGCAGAAAAAGATCCCCTGCCAGGTGCCGAGCGCGAGCTTGCCGTCCCTGACCGGCACGAGCACGTCCGAGCCCATGAACGCGGCGCGGATGTGCGTCGGCGCGTTCTCTTCGCCTTCCTCGATGTGCTCCCAGGGCCAGTCCTCGGAGACGATCCGCTCGAGCGCCGCCTCGAAGTCGCGTGCGACCGCAGGGTCCGCGTGCTCGTTGATCGTCACACCCGCCGTCGTGTGCGGGACGTAGACCAGCGCCGCGCCGACGCCGTCGAGATCGCCGAGCGTCGCCCGCACGAGCTCGGTGATGTCGACGAGCTGGCTCCGCTTCTGCGTCGTGACACTGAACTCGCGCACGGTGCGTATCCTAGGCAGCCGTGAGCAGCGGCACCCCCAGTGGCACGTCCGGTGGCACACCCGGCGATCGGGAGCTCGACGGGTACCGCGCCGGCTGCGACCGCTTCATCGCGGAGCTCGACGAGGAGTACTACCTGCACTACGCCGGCCTGAAGCCCGAGTTCGAGCTGCGCCCGATCTACGAGCGGCACGCCGACCTCACCGACCTGGCCACGGTCCGGCGCATCGGCGACGCGGTCGACGGCAGGAAGAACCTCGAGCTCTTCCGCTTCGGCTGCGAGGGCTTCCTCGGCGAGCTGACGCGGGGGCACGCGGAGAAGATCGCGGAGCACGAGACGAAGCTCGAGATCCAGCACGAGGGCGAGCCGGTCGGGTACAGGATGCTGCCCCCGACGATCGCCAACACGGCCGACCGCGACACGCGCGCGCGGCTCGAGGCGGCGCGGAACGACCTGACGGAGGAGCACCTGAACCCGCTCTACCTCGACGCCGTCCACACGACGCAGCGCGTGATCCCCGATCTCGGCGCGCCCACCTACTTCCATCTCTACCGCGACCGCTTCGGCTACGACCTCGAGGGCCTCGCCGCGCAGTGCCGAGCGCTCCTCGACTCGACCGAGCGGCTCTACGAGGACTCGATGGACCGCGTCCTCCGCGACCGCGTCGGCATCGGCCTCGCCGAGGCCGAGCGCTGGGACGTCCGGCGCTTCTTCCGCGGCTCGAGCTGGGACGAGGCCTTCCCTGCCGACCGGATGCTGCCGGCGCTGCGCGGCACGCTCGCCGGTCTCGGAATCGATCTCGACGCGCAGAAGAACGTCCATCTCGACGTCGAGGAGCGGCCGACCAAGAGCCCGCGCGCCTTCTGCGCCCCGATCGAGATCCCGGACAAGGTGATGCTCGTGATCCAGCCTCAGGGCGGCCCCGACGACTGGTACGCGCTCTTCCACGAGGCGGGCCACACCGAGCACTTCGCCTTCACCGACCCGAAGCTCCGGATGGAGGAGCGACGGCTCGGCGACAACGCGGTCACCGAGGGCTGGGCGATGCTCTTCGACCACCTGATCGACGACCGCGCCTGGCTCTCGAGCATGCTCAGCTTCCCGCGGCCGGACGTCTTCGCGGCCGAGGGCGCCGTGCAGCTCCTCTTCTACGTCCGCCGCTACTGCGCGAAGCTGCTCTACGAGATCGAGTTCCACGCCGCCCCGGACGTGACGCAGATGCGCGGCCGCTACGTCGAGATCCTCGGCGACGCGCTCAAGGTCGAGCCGAGCCCGACGGACTACCTCGCCGACATCGACTCCGGCTACTACGTCACCTCCTACCTGCGCGCGTGGGCGTTCGCGGCGCAGATGACGAGCTACATGCGCGAGGAGTTCGGCACCGACTGGTTCAAGCGGCGCGAGGCCGGGTCGCTGCTCGTCGAGCTGTGGGCGCTCGGTCAGAAGCCCAACGCGGACGAGCTGCTGAAGGACGTGACGGGAGCAGCGGTCGAGATGGAAGCCGTCGCCGAGCACGTCCGCTCGGCGATCCCGACGACGGCCTAGCGCAGAGCCACCTGGCCGGAAACGGTGTTCGACCGACCACCGGTGTCGGACTCGTCTCCGACACGGTGCCAGAGTCGTCTCTGACACCTTTTCCACAGCCGGCTGGCGCAGCCACGGTCGAAATGGACTGCGGGCTAGAGGGCTCCCCCGGCCGCCGGTGGCGCTCCCGCCTCGGCGCCGGCGTCGCCGACCGTCTCGCGGGCGAGGTAGTCCTCGATCAGCATCACGTTGTCACGCGACCGCTCGACGACCGTGAGCAACGCTCCCATCGAGGAGACCTCCTCGCGCTGCTCCTGCAGGAACCAGTGCAGGAACTGCTCGCCGACGAGGTCTCCCTCGGTGCGAGCGAGCTTCGCGAGGTCCGAGATCTGCTCGGTGACCCGCCTCTCCTGCTCGAGCGCGAGGCGTACAGGCGCGACCACGTCCGCGAACGCCGTCTGCGGCGCAGCCACGCCGGGAATCGCGACCTGCGCGTCCGCGTCGAGCAGGTACTGGACGATCATCATCGCGTGGTTCCGCTCCTCGACCGCCTGCCGATAGAAGTGGGCAGCGAGGCGCGGCAAGGTCTGGGCGTCGTAGTGGACGGCGATCGCGACGTACTGCTGCGAAGCGGCGAACTCGTAGCCGACCTGCTCGTTCAACCCGTCCGGGAAGGCGGCCATGCAGCGACTCTAGTCGGCGGGGCGGGCCGGCGCGACCGTGCACCGGCCCGCCCCGTCGTGCTACTGCTCGATCGTGGGCTGCGCGCCGCCGACCTGGATCCGGCGCGGCTTCGGTGCCTCCGGCTTCGCGACCCGGATCTCGAGGACCCCGTCGCGGTAGTCGGCCTTGATGCCTTCCTCGGTCACGCCGGCCGGCACGCCGAGCGCGCGGCTGAAGGTGCCGAAGCGGCGCTCGAAGCGAACGAACCCGTCTTCGGCTCGTTCGACGCTGCGCTCGCGCTGGGCGGTGATGGTGAGTGTGTCGTCGTGCAACTCGACCGCGATCTGCTCCTCGGCGACCCCTGGAAGGTCGAAGGCATAGACGAGGTCGCCCTCCGTCTCCCAGACGTCGACGGCGGGGACCCAGTCCTGCGTCGTGCGGCCGTTGCCCTCGAAGAGCCCGTTCATCAGCCGGCTCATCTCGGTATGCAGCGTCGCCAGCTCGCGAATCGGCTCCCAGCGAACCAGTGTTGCCACAGTCGTTCCTCCTTCGCATCTCGACTATCTGACTGTATGGGCAGGATAAAATCTGAGCGCTTTCCTGTCAAGTCAGAGTTGCAGTAGCATCGCGCCGTGCTGCCGCTCCGAGACAACGTCCCCACCCGCGCGCGGCCGCTCGTCACCTATGCGCTGATCGTCGCCAACGTCCTCGTCTGGGTGCTCTACCAGCTCCCCGACCTCCAGGGCTCCGTCGACGAGCTGGCGTATCACCCGTGCGAGGTCGAGAACTCGTGCCCCACCGTCGGCGAGGACTGGCCGCTGACCTCGGTCACCTCGATGTTCATGCACGGCAGCTGGGCGCACCTGCTCGGGAACATGCTCTTCCTCTGGATCTTCGGGAACAACGTCGAGGACGCGCTCGGCAAGGTCCGCTACCTGCTCTTCTACTTCCTGGGCGGGTTTGCGGCGACCGCGCTGCAGACGTTCATCACGCTCGCCTACGCGAGCGACCTCGACGGGACGATCCCGAACGTCGGCGCCAGCGGCGCGATCTCGGCGGTGCTCGGCGCCTACCTCGTCCTGCTGCCGCGCGCGAAGGTGCTGACCGTGATCTTCTTCGTCCTCCGCGAGATCCCGGCGATCTTCTTCCTCCTGATCTGGTTCGGGTTCCAGTTGCTGGACGGCGGCGCCTCGCTGGCGCATCCCGAGGAGGGGGGCGGCGTCGCCTTCTTCGCCCACATCGGCGGCTTCGTCTTCGGCGCGCTCGCGGTCAAGCTGCTCCAGCAACGGCGCCCGCTCGCACCCACGCACTGATGACCTTCGAGGAGCACGTCACGGCCGCGCTCGACTCGCTTCCTCCCCACCTCGCCGCCGCGCTCGACAACGTCGCGGTCGTGATCGAGGAGGCGAACCGCGAGGAGCCCGACCTCTACGGCCTCTTCGACTGGCCCGAGTACATGCCCGCGAAGATCTCGATCTACCGCAGGCCGCTCGTCGAGGACTTCGACGAGCCGGCCGAGCTGGAGGAGCAGATCCGCGTCACCGTCCTGCACGAGCTCGCCCACTATTTCGGCATGGACGAGGACCGGATCGCCGACCTCGGCTACGACTAAACGGCAGCTCAATGTTGCGTTTCCGTTGAGACGCGGGCCGCCGGACTAAAACGATCCGAGGACTCGTTTTCACCAGCATGAGAACGATTCCTGAGATCCATGCGGAGATCGAGCGCCTGAGCGAGGTGCGTGGGGAGCTGTGGCAGCAGCTCTCCTACGGCCGCCAGCAGTCGCTCGTGGACGAGATCAAGCAGATCGACGAGCAGCTGCTGACGCTCTGGGACGAGCACCGCGCCGAGCGGGCGCGCATTCGCTTCGGCGAGCGCGACGAGATCGTGCGCCGGGCCCGCCAGGAAGAGCGCCTGGAGCGCGCCGCCTAGCTGAAGTACCATCGGCCCCGGATGGGGCTGAAGGGTCTGCGCGACCGGAACGACGAGCCTTCCGACGAGGAGTCGGAGCGCGAGTCGCTGCGCCGGCAGCGGCTCGAGGCCGCGAGCGAGCTGGCGACGCTCAAGCGGACGCTCTCGGAGCGGGTCGCCCAGGTGCAGCAGCGCGAGCGCGAGCTCGCCGACGCGCTCGCCCGGGTCGAGAAGCGGGAGCAGAAGCTGGATGCCGCCGAGGGCCGCGGCTCACGGCTCGACTCCGTCCGCCTTCGGCTCGCGGAGGCGAAGGAGGCGCGCGCCGCTCTCGACGCCCGCCGGGCGGAGCTGGACGCGCGGGAGCAGGCGCTCGAGGCGCGCGAAACTGCGCCCGCCGTGACCGAGAGAGAAAGTGTTGTTTCAACACAATCTCTCCCCGACCCGCCGGCCGCGCCGCACCTCGATGCGCGGGCGGACGCGCGGGCGAAGGCGCTCGGGCAGCGCGAGGCCGAGCTTGCCGACCAGGCACGAGCGCTTGCCGAGCGCGAATCCTCCCTCGACGGCAGGGCGCAGGATCTCGACGCGCGGGCCGCGGCGCTCGACGACCGCGAGCAGGAGCTCGAGGCGCGCGAGCGAGAAAGTGTTGTTCCAACACAAGCTCCCGAGCCACCGCCCGAGCCCGAGCCCGACGACCGGATCGAAGAGCGCCTCGCCGAGCTCCGCGCGGCGGAGGAAGCCTTCGCCCGCACGCAGCACGAGCTCGCCGCGCGCAGCGAGGCCCTGACGGAGCAGGAGGCCGAGCTCGCGGCGCGAGAGCGCGCGCTCGCGGCGCGAGAGGCACCGGAGCCGAAGCCGGACATCGAGGCGCTCGAGGCGCGAATCCGGCGGCTCGAGCAGGGCGGCGGCGGCAGCCGCACCGAGGAGCCACAGACGTTCAGCGCCGGCCTCCGCGCCCTCCAGGAGCGGGGGCTTCGCGGTGGCCGCGAGCCGGATCAACCTCTACACTGACGGCCGCCACTGACGACCGGTACGGGGCGTTAGCTCAGCTGGGAGAGCGCCGCCTTTGCAAGGCGGAGGTCGCCGGTTCGATCCCGGCACGCTCCACTTCCCGCAGAGGTCGGATCCGCGGGGCGGCTCCGACCTCGCGAAGACCCCTGAAGCGGCCTGCTTGGCGGGCCGGATCTTGTGCAGGGCGAATCTTCTTTGCGACCCCGTGCGTTGTCACTTCGAAGCCGGGTGACCACCTGGCGAATGCCCGCATGGAATTCTTCGAGAAATATCGACTCCAGAACGTCGGCACCACACGTGCGCGGCTCGCCGAGCTGATCACGATCTTCGAGACCCAGCGGCAGACGATGACGATTCGCGAGCTCGATGACCTGCGTGTCGAGATGGACGATCTGACCGAGAAGCTCCGCGCCGAGCGCGACGACTAGTCCGGCTGCTCGTCGCGCCGGTCGGTTCCGGACGCGCGGGCCTCGTCTTCAGGCGCATCCAGCGCGCGCCTGACGTCGTCGCGCGGGTCGACGTCGCGCACGGTGTCCTTGAGCTCGCGGACACCTCTCCCGAGCTGCCGCCCGAGCTGGGGCAGCTGCTTGGCCCCGAACAACAGGATCAGCACGACGCCGAGGACGATCAGCTCCCAGTGGCCCGGCACGCGGCCAGCATAGTCGTGCCCCACAGATCCGCCGGAAGGATGACCCCGAATCGTCGTCGCGACGGATGCCCCCGACCGGAGCGCGGCCTAGTCTGGCTGCATGAGACGGAGACGCCTGAGCTTCCTGCTGCTCGCCCTGCTGCTGCTCGTGCTCGCGATCGGCGGCTGGGCCGTCGAGGGCGCCCGCTGGGCGCTCACGGGTCGACGCGCCCGCATCGCCACGGCATGATGAGGATCGTGGACGTGAAGCTCGCGGACGAATCGCTGTCCGGCTCCTGGCTGTCGACCCGGCTCGGGGTCGGCACACGCCGGCTCGACGCCATGCGCCGCGCGGGCGAGCTGCTCGGCGTGCGCCGCCCCGGCGGCCACGACTTCCTCTACCCCGGCTGGCAGTTCGCGCCGGACGGGACGCCGCGACCGGTGATCCGGCAACTGCTGAAGACCTCGCGCGAAGCCGGGATGAGCGACGAGCGCCTGTACGAGGTGCTCGCGGCCCGCACCGGGATCTCGGGCGCTGCCCGGCTCGCCGATGCCCTGCGGGAAGGCCGGGACGACTACGTGCTCTCGGTCATCCGCACATCCAGCTAGCGACGGCAGCTAGGCGATGGCCCTCGTCAGCCTGAACGCCGTCCGCAAGTCGTTCGGCAGCAGAACCGTGCTCGACGGGCTCGACTTCGCGATCGAGCCCCGCGCCCGCGTGGGCGTCGTCGGCGCGAACGGCTCCGGCAAGTCGACGATGCTGAGGCTGATCGCAGGCCTCGACGAGCCCGATGCGGGCACGTCCGTTCGCCGACGCGGGATCGTCGTCTCGTTCCTCCCGCAGCACCCGCTCGGAGATGGGCGGAATGCACTCGAGACCGTCCGCGCGGCCCGGCCCGACCTCGACGAGCTCGACCGCGACCTGCACCGCGTCGCCGAGCAGCTGGCCGCGCCCGAGCTCGCCGCCGACCTCGACCGGATGTCGCGCGTGCTCCGCCGCCAGGAGGAGCTCGTCGAGCGCTGGGAGGCGGCCGGCGGCCCGAGCATCGACGGCCGCGCGCGCGCGATGCTCCTCGACCTCGGGATCGCCGAGTCCGACCTGTCGCTGCCGACGACCGCGCTCTCGGGGGGCCAGCGGAAGCTGATCGCGCTCGCGGCGTGCCTCGCCCAGGACCCGGACGTGCTCCTGCTGGACGAGCCGGAGGCGCATCTCGACGCCGTCGGCCGCTCGCTGCTCGAGCGCCTGCTCGCCGCCTTCGACGGCGCCGCCGTGGCCGTCTCGCACGACCGCTACCTGCTCGACGAGACGGTCAGCCAGATCGCCGAGCTGCACCGCGGCCGCATCCGCATGTGGCCCGGCAACTACTCCGCCTACACGCTGGCCCGCGAGCTGGAGCTGCAACGCCAGCAGCAGCAGTTCGTGACCCAGCAGAAGGAGATCGAGCGGCTCGAGGCGGCGATCCGCCGCTTCAAGGACTGGGCGCACCGGGTGGTGGACGAGCGTCACATCAAGCAGGCGCGCAACAAGCAGCGGCAGATCGACCGGATGGAGAAGATCGAGCGGCCCGTCCTCGAGCGGCGCAAGATCGCGCTGCGGCTGCATCCGCACGAGCGCGGCGGCCAGCGGGTCTTCGAGCTCCGGCACGTCGGCGTGCAGTTCGGCGAGGACGTCGTGCTCGCGGACGTCGACCTGACGGTGGTCCACGGCGAGCGGGTCGGCTTCGTCGGCGCGAACGGCGCCGGCAAGAGCGTGCTGCTCAAGACGGTCGTCGGCGAGCTCGAGCCGACCGAGGGAGAGGTCTGGGTCGGCCCGTCGATCAGGATCGGCTACCTCGCCCAGGATCAGGAGACACTGGATCCGGAGTCGAGCCCGCTCGAGACGGTTCGCCTCTCGCACCGCTGCGCCGAGGGAGAGGCCGTGTCGCTGCTGATGAAGTTCCTGTTCCCGTACGAGCAGGTGCGGCGCGCGAACAAGCTCCTGTCCGGCGGAGAGCGGACCCGGCTGCAGCTGCTGCTGCTGATGCTGCAGCAGCCGAACCTGCTCGTCCTCGACGAGCCGACGAATCACCTCGACATCGACTCGGTCGAGGCGCTCGAGGCCGCGCTCGAGGAGTTCCCCGGCACGGTCTGCGTGATCTCGCACGACCGCTACTTCCTCGACCGGATCGTCGACCGGATCGTCGAGGTCGGCAACGGCGAGGCACGCGCTCACGAGGGCAGCTGGTCGGACTGGTACGAGCGCTCGCAGGCGACGGCCGCGGTCGGCTGATGCGAGAGCTCCTGGAGCTGCTCGAGGCGAGGCCAAGTAACAGTCTGTTACTTGGCCTCGCCTGGCTCGCCGGGCACGACGTCGAGCTCGATCCGGAGGAGGTGAAGGCGGCGACACGACGCGCCGAGCTGCTGCTCGTGACGGGCGGCGACCCGCGCCGCGAGCTCGAGCTCGACGGACGGGCGGTCGGGGCGATGGCCGACGACCTTGACGACCCGGACGCGCGCGAGCGGCTGGAGGACGCGCTCGCCCGGCTCACCGCCGACGCGGAGGGGTTGCCGGCGGTGAGCGACGGGCTGGCGCGGCTGCGGGCGCAGCCTGACCTCGCCTGGCGGAGCTACGCGGGCGCGCTGCTCGCCGAGGCGATCGGGGAGGACTGAGGCTCGAGGTCGGACATCTTCCCGACCGAGCGCAGCGGCGAGAACAGGATCGGGACGATCGTCGAGAGGCCGCCGACCGCGCCGACGATCATCGTCTCGCGCAGCCCGATCGTCGACGCGAGCGCACCGCCCGTGAAGCCGCCGAGCGGCACGACTCCCCAGACGACGAAGCGGCGGGAGGCGTTCGCGCGGCCGAGGATCCGGTCCGGCGTGATCGCCTGGATCAGGCTGATCGCGGTCACGTTGTAGAGGATCCCGCCGAACCCGATCACGATCATGCTCGCAAGGATGAACGGGATCGCGTTGTCCTGGGGCGCGAGCGCGATCAGGAGCGTCCCGGGCCCGAACAGGCACGAAGCGAGCAGGATCGTGCGCCCGACGCCCAGGCGGTCGCCGATCCGCCTCGCCGTGAGCGCCGCCGCCAGCGTCCCGACGTTGCCGACGGCGAGGACGATCCCGATCGTGCCCGCAGTGAGGTCGAGCTCGCGGACGGCGTAGACGAGCAGGATCGAGAAGACGACCTGGCCGAAGAAGTTGGAGAGGGCCGTCATCGCCACCATCGTGCGCTGGTAGGAGTGGCCGAAGACGTAGCGGAGACCCTCCGCGAGCTCATGGCGGAGCGAGCGCCGGTCCGCGCGCGCCGGCGCGGTCTCCTGCTTGCGGATGCCGCCGAGCAGCAGAGCGGAGACGAGGAAGCTGACGGCGTCCGCGAGCACCGCGACGGGCGCGGTCAGCGCGGCGACGAGGCCGCCGGCGATGCCGGGACCGCCGATGTTCGAGGCCGCGCGGCTGATCTCCAGCTTCGCGTTCCCCTCGACCACCTGCTCCCGGCCGACCAGCGCGGGCAGATACGACTGGTAGGCGACGTCGAAGAACACGGTGCAGAGGCCGTGCACGAAGGCGACGACGAAGAGGTGCCAGATCGTCAGCGACCAGAGCCAGTGCGCCAGCGGAACCGAGAGCAGGGCGAGCGCGCGCCCGAGATCGCCGAGCACGAGGATGGGCTTCCGCCGCAGCCGGTCGACCCACACGCCGGCCGGCAGCGTGAAGAGCAGGAAGGGCAGGAACTGGAGGCTCGTCAGCGCAGCGACGTTGAAGGCGCTCTCCTCGAGCACGAGGATCGCCACGAGCGGCAGCGCCAGGAAGGAGACCTGCGAGCCGAACTGGCTGATCGTCTCCGCGCCCCAGAGCGCCATGAAGTCGCGGTGCCGCCAGAGACCTGACCTCGGCGCAGGCTCGAGATCTGCGGAAGCAGATCTCGAGCGCGCGAACGGCCCGGGTCGCCTCACTACGCGACCACCTCGGCCGCCCGCGTGATCCGCACGTCGCCGCTGACCGTACGGACGCGCAGGCTCGCCTCCGGCCCGTCCGAGCGGGTGGGGGCGTCGCTGACGTCGAGCTCGGAGCCCACCGAGCCGCTGACCGAGTTGACGTCGAGCTTGACCCGGAGGCCGCGGCGCATCGCGACGACGACGTCGCCGGAGACCGCTTTCAGGCCGACCTCGCCCGGGCCGGCCGCCCGCACGACCAGATCGCCGGAGACGGTGCCGACGGAGAGGTCGCCGTAGACCTCGCCGAGGACGACGTCGCCCGAGACCGAGTTCGCCGACAGGCCCTTCATGGCCGTTCGGATGCCGAGGTCGCCGGAGACCGTGCTCGTCGTCGCCGGCCCGTCGACCTGCTCGACACGGACGTCCCCGCTGGCGCTCTTCGCCTCGAGCGTGCCCTGGACGCGGTCGAGCTTCAGGTCGCCCGACGCGGTCCGGACCCGTGCGTCGCCGAGCGTGCCGGTGACCCGAACGTCGGCCGACGCGGTGTCGCAGTCGAGATCCGAGCCCGCCGGGCACGTGATCCGGACGCTGACCTTGGCCGAGCCGAAGCCCCAGTTGCCGATCGAGATCGAGAAGCCGCGGCCGCCCTCGAGCTCGACGGAGACGTCGTCGCCGCGGGCGGTGACGCTGGCCCTCTCGATCGCCTGCCGCGTGGAGTCGGAGTCGTTCAGGGGCACGAGCTCGACGGTCGTCTCGGCGACGTCTGCGGTCTCGACCTGGACGTCGCCGGAGGGGTTGCGCACCTTGAGCCGGGCGCGCTCGGTCGGGAACCTATGCATGCCGCTGGCCCCGGCGACGGCGGGTGGGCCTCACGACGCGCTCGTCGTGGACGTTCAGCTGCGGCGCGCAGTAGTCGGGCACGAGCAGGACGCCTGCGCCGTACGAGATCGGGTGGAGGCGGGACATGTGAGCTCCTTTCAGCTCTCTGCGAAGCCGGTCAGGCGCCGGCCCGCGCGGACGGAACGGGTCTCGAGGCCGCGCGCGAGGGCGCGCACGATCCACGAGTTGACGGAGAGGCTCTCGCGGGCGGCCGCGAACTCGACCTGGGCCTTGAGGGCCTCCGAGAGACGCAGCGTGATGCGAGCGGTCAGCGCATCGTCGGCGGGGGCGGCGGCCGGCTCGGCCTCCTCGTCCTCGACGTAGACGAGCTCGGGCTCGCGGCCGGCGAGGCGCACCTCGACACGGCCGGGGACCTGCGAGTTGAGCGACAGCGCGACCTCGCTGAGGAGGTCGAGCAGCCGCAGCTGGAGCGACGACTCGAGCGCCTGCGCGAGCCGCTGCCCGGCTTCCTGAGCGGCCTCGCCCCCGGCCAGAGCGGCCGCGTTCGCGAGGTCCTCCTGAAGCGCCTGGAGATACGGTGCCATCTGCATGATGCGACTATGACATCATTATGATGTCGTGTCAAGTCAATGACGACATCACAGCGATGTCGCGACGCAGCCAAGCGGCTCAGCCGTCCCGCTCGACCACCGTCGGCTTGTAGAAGTAGTGGTAGTCCAGGCTCGCGTCCTCGTTCCCCAGCCGCTCCGCCTCGGCGCGAGCCCCTTCCTCGGATCGGTAGACCCGCACCGCGTGGACGACTGCCAGCTCGTCGTCCTGGTCGCCAGCGTCGAGCTGGAGCACGGCCCAGCCTCGCTCGGACGGAGACGGGCCGGGACGACAACCGCAGCGGCGCTCTACCGCGACCGCCCGTTGAAGCAGGGTGGTCATCAGCAGGCGAACGGGGACGATCTGCTCTGGCCACCCGCACGGCCCGTAGTCGACATCCCCGCCGCTCGACATGCGAACCGAGATGGCGCGGCCCGACTCGCCGACCTCGCAGTCGCTGCCGCCGTCCACCGGCTGCGGCAACGGGTCGGGGAGGAGGCGCGAGACCCGCTCCCAGTTGGGGTCGCCCGGGTACACCGCCAAGGGTTGAGGCCAGGTCAGGTTCGGGACGCCGTAGATGGGGTTGAAGAAGGTCTCGATACGCACGCCGACCGGCGAGCCTTCCGGCACCGAGCTCTCGCCGCAGCCGGCCACGACGATGACAAGGAGAAGGGCGGCTGTCCGAATCCGGAGCACCACAGCTCCGATACCCACGCACGCGCGCCCTCAGTCTCGCTCCAAGGCTTGGGCCGAATTGCCGAGAAGCGCGTCGGCGGCTCGTTGCTACCGTCGGTAGCCGTCCATGTACGACGTCGATCCCATTGACCTCGGCCTCCGGCCGACCCTGCGCCGGCTCTTCCCACTCTGGTGGGAGCAGCGGCGCCTGGTCGGCCTCGGCCTCGCGTTCGCGCTCGCCTTCACGACGCTCTCGATCACGATCCCCGTCCTGATCCAGCGCGTGGTCGACGAGGCGATCGTCGGCTCGCAGGACGGGCGGCTGCTCCCCTACCTCGGCGTCATCGTCGTGCTCGCGGCGCTGCGATTCGGTGCCAACTTCTGCCGCCGCTTCGCGACCGCCCGGGTCGGGATCGCCGTCGAGGCGCGGCTGCGCGGGATGCTCTACCACGCCTACCTCACCTACCCGCGCGCCTTCTACGACCGGCACGCAACGGGCGAGGTGATCTCGCGCGCCACGAACGACATCTATCCCGTCCGCTACTTCATCGGCTGGGGCGTCGTCCAGGGGATCCAGAGCGCGATGATGATCGCCGGCGCCGCGATCGTGCTCGCGACGGTGAACGCGAGACTCGCACTCTACGCGGCGCTCGCGATGCCGCCGATCGCCCTCCTGACCTGGTTCTTCGCGCACAAGCTCTTCCC